>USNU01000099.1 GCA_900556095.1 uncultured Bacteroidales bacterium
TACGCAAAATTCATTGTAAGAACGACGATTTAGCGTCCATATTCGGTTGTATCGCCCTACCACTACCCTACCACTACCTTCTCTTATACCGGTATTGTACCTGTTTTGCCGATGTGCAGAAAAATATTGGAATAGCGGGTAATTGCTATGACAAAAGATGGATATCCTCTCGGGAATCACCTATTAATCACCTACTATTACTACTATGAGATGTTATATCACCACTGCCATAGACTATAATTATTTACTATCTATCACCGTATGCACAACGCCGTTACCGGTTAGACTTGAATACACAAAAACGTACTTCATAATACAAATTACGGCAACAGGGAAGACCTCTTTGTACACATTATGCATTCTTTATCCTGCATATTTTCTATTTTTAGCCTTTGTCATGTATCTTTGGACAAAGAAAAGAATATAAAATTTTGGTATTTCAAAAAATGTTTGTAACTTTGCACGCTGCTTTGCGATGTGGATTAACCATGCGCGATGCACAATTTGGGAAATATAAAACACAAAGATATTATGGCAAGTTTACAAAAGATTCGTAACCATGGCGCACTACTCATTACAATTGTGGGTCTCGCTATGTTAGCATTTATTATGGGGGACTTCCTCAATTCGGGAAGTTCGTTCTTCAATCGCAGTCGCGAGAACGTGGCAACCATTGAGGGACAGGACATTCATTATACCGAATATGAGGCTGCCAAAGACCAACTGACGGACGTGTATAAAATAGAGACCGGTCGTACAGATTTTGATGAGGAGATGACCTCTCAAATCCGTAATCAGGTTTGGCAGATGATGCTGATGGACTACACCTTGAAAGCACAGGCAGAGAAAATCGGCATGGACATCACCGCTGACGAGTTGAGCCAACTCTGCATCGGCGAGAACCCTCACCAACTGATTCGCAGCCGCCGCGCCTTCTACGACCAGAACGGTCAATTCAACCG
The DNA here is from genome assembly GCA_900556095.1 of uncultured Bacteroidales bacterium. Taxonomy (GTDB): domain Bacteria; phylum Bacteroidota; class Bacteroidia; order Bacteroidales; family Paludibacteraceae; genus Colicola. The sequence continues at coordinate 963 of USNU01000099.1, forward strand.
TACCGCACTGGTGCAGTTCCTCAATTCGATTGAACAGAATGTAGATGACCCCGAACAGGCTGCCAACCTCAAACAGGCTAAATCCTACTGGATGTATTGGGAGAACGCTGTGCGCTTGACCTATATGCAGGAGAAATATACCAACCTCGTACAGAGCCTCATCAAGGCTAACTCTCTGGATGCAAAATATGCGTTCGAAGCACGTCAAACGAGCGCAAGCGTAGAGTATGTAATGCAACCGTATTTTACCGTAGCAGATAGTTTGGTTTCAGTAAGCGAGAGCGACCTGAAGAAACTCTACAAACAGCACAAGGCTCTCTACAAGCAAACCCCCAACCGCGCTATTGCTTATGTAACATTCCCTATCGAGCCGTCGGAGCAGGATATGGAGGACGCAAAAAATATGATGGAGCGTCTGCAAGACGAGTTCCGCACCGCTGAGGACATCACATTGGTAGTAAATACCAACTCGGACATACCTTATGACGGACGTGACTACTCGGTAGAAAACGTACCTGCACAATACAAGGAATTTGCTTTCGGCGCAAATGCCAAAACCGGCAGCACAACCGATATCCTCTTTGAGAACGACACCTACTCGATGGCACGCATTATGAAGAGCGGCTACTCGGTGGCTGACTCCGTAGAACTGAAAGCCATTGCAAGTGAGGGACAAGAGGATCAGGAACTCGGTTGGTTTACCGCTACCGACCTGCCGAAAAACATTGCAGAACAGGCATTTGCCGGCAAAAAGGGTGGTCGCTTCACTGTAAAACAAGGTATGGGCGAGCAGACCTTTGAGATTATGGATATGAGTCCTGCTACGCCGAAAGTGAAACTGGCTATCCTCTCGCGTGAGGTTACCCCGTCGAGCAAAACCTACTCTATCATCTACAATCGCGTAAAGCAATTCATCGCTGCCAACTCGGCAAACGAAGAGGCTTTCCGTAAAGCAGCCAATGAGGAGGGAATGAATGTTACCCCGCAATACAACCTGCAGGCAACCACCGAGAAAGTAGGCGAACTGAAATCGAGTCGTCCTATCGTACGTTGGGCATTTGAGGCAAAGGAAGGGCAAGTGAGCGATGTGTTTGAGTGCGGCGACAAGTTTGTAGTGGCTGTACTGACCGAGATAAATGACCAAGAGTACCGCTCGCTGGATGCTGTTCGTGCCGAACTGACCTTCGAGGCTACCAACAACGCCAAAGCAAAATACATTGCTGACAAACTCGCAGGCGTAGAGTCGTTGGATGCTGCCGCTGCTATCACCGGTACATCTATCAAAACCGCAGAGAAAGTGTCGTTGGCTGATTATCGTTTCGGCAATGAAGGTGCAGAGCCTGCTATCATCGGTGCGGCTTTGGCTATGAACGAGAACACACTGAGCGAACCGCTACGGGGTAATATGGGTGTATATGTCATTAAGACCGACTCCAAAACAACTGCGGAAGGCGAATTGAATGTAGAGCAGGAGAAACAGATGCTTGTTTCACGTTATGCATACAGCCTGCCTTATCAGGCTATCTCGCTGATGGAAGACAAAGCAGAGGTAAAAGACAACCGCGCAAACTTCCAGTAAAAGAAGATTATAAATAGATACAACGATTGTATCACATAGTGGTAAAAGACACCGCACAATCTCCGGTTGTGCGGTGTCTTTTATTATGTACGCGAGACTCACAATATTATTCTCCATATTTATATATATTATCAGTGCTGTTATTACGCCACTATTACCGATGTTTCAGAGATTTTGTGCAATGATTTTAACAAAGAATATTTTTCCTGACGAAATAATTTGGCTATTTAAAATAAATGTTGTATCTTTGCGGCCCAATAAGCCTCTTTTTGAAACACGAAAGAAAACAAATAGTAAATTTCGAATACTAAGACAGGGTATTCTGACGACAAAAAGAGGGCAAAAGTGTAAATAAATATCAAGTCAAATTGGTGCAAAAATTCAACAATCGCCACCAACAACCAAACCTATAGATCTAAAAATGCAACAATAAAAGCATATATTAGACGCCAAAAAACAAATAAAATTTAATGTAAAGTTAAATCGCTACACCGGCGGAGAAACAAACAAGGAAGACCCTCCATTGTTAAGCCTGTATTCCCGCGGTAGGCAGGAAGACTCCGACTAACAACTATGGATTTTTTCTCAACAGGAATTATGTCCTCCCCCACTTGGAACGAGGAAGGTATGTCGGGTACAAGTAGTTTTTACAGACTTGGAATAGAACATACCACCGGATTGACCGGCAATGACAGGATTGCCGGTCAGGCTGCTTATGCAGCGTCCGAACAGTTGCGCACGAGCAAAACCGGTTCGTTTATGACCATCAACCGCGAAGTGGCGAGTCAGATGGGCAACATTGCATATTCGGAAACAATAGAAGACATGGGACCGCGCTATGTGCGCCGTCCGGGTGGTGACCCTATCGGACAGATTACTCCGATAGGCGACATAATGATACCGATGTTGGTATTCGCAGCGGGCTATGTGTTAATTAAATCGAAACGAATCAGTAAAATTCTTCATTATGCAAAGCGGAAATAGTATGAAAAAAATATGCGTCTCTTTTTTATGCGCGTGCGTATGCGCGATAGGAATCAAAGTGTTTGCCGACGGTTTCGGTGGCGACACACCATCTCCTATGTCACTGATAATCAACGGCAATTCCACCGGCACGCCTATCCAAACAGGCGACACGGTCAGCCTCGCCTTCCCCACGGCAAGTACACGCACCGAGATAAGCAAAAGCGACTACGACACTTACGCGAAAGAACATATCGGGCGGAGTTCGTTCTTCTATTCCGAGAGCGTCAACGGGCAGATTCACTACTACCGCTATGATGTCAATTTTGCGTATATGGCAGTGGACGGCACGATGATTGTGGACAAGAGCCACGCCGATGCGTCTGCGCTATGGCGCGTAATGACTCAGGCAGGCGACGCCACCCATGCCCGCCGATACCAACACTTGCAGACCGGCAAATGGCTGAAATGTGAGATAACAAACGGGCAAGTGGTTTGGGAATTGGTAGATGATGTGGCACACTCATCGCTTATCACCCACCAATGGACCACCGTCCTCGACTATCAAAAGGACGCGCGTACATTTGCCTACCCCATTATCCTAAACGGGACAGAGGCGTTTTATATCTATTTCGACCAACAGGCGGCGAAATGGACGTACAGCAAAGATGTGACAGGCATTGTCATCGACCCGATGTATTGCGAGAAATGGAGTGAGCACAAAAGTCTGTCGTTGGAATTAGACGCATTGTTACCGGCAGGGACCAACTACTTCACATTTATGCAAGGGGGTGAAGGTACGCAAGAGTGCCAAATCACGATTTGGCCCAAGTTGGCAGACAGCACCTACATACACAGCGTGCCGGGAAAACGACTGAATTATGACAACCTACATATCAACGAGGTAGTAACCATAGAGGATAATATCAACACATTAAGGGGCAAAGGATATTCATTTGGCGTAAATTGGCGTTTGTTTGGCGGTGATATACTGAACCAACCATCTCTCAACGAGCCCTCAACAACCTATATCCCTTTCAGCCATACCGATGTAAGTCAGATTGAAAACTCCACCTACCAGGTTGGTGCGTATAACGCCGTTACTACTCAAACCGCATCGTATCAAGATTCACCAAGAGAGATGATGAAAGCGGAGTTGATTGAGAATAGTAATACAGAATGGATTATCAAAGTTACTCCAAAGGGGAAGAGTCCGCTCAACTGGTGGGTAAAGGACATAGGTTGGGCAGACTTCGCTGACCTTGTAAAAATGACCGTAACCAAAGATGGCAAAGCGGTGGCTACCCGCGAGTTTCCAATGATTCGCGAATCCCGCCACTATTTGCAAGAAGAGACTTTGGAACCATTCATTACTCCGACACAACACACTTTTTCGGCTACAGGGGGGACTCTGACTGTGAAATTGGATAGTGTTGTAGAGAGCCATCACATTGACCTATATGATACAAAAGGCTATCTTGTTCCGTCCTACACCACCATCATCCAATCAACAAAACTGATTCCCGGTACGGCGGCATATAACCAGAAAGTGGAACGCCAAGTATCGTTGCAGAAAGAGGGAAGTACGGACAAGCCCGAGTGGCTGAATATAACAAGCCAGACAGATGCCGAGATAACTATCCAATGCGGTCAGAACGAAGGTGCCAACTCGCGGTTAGGTATCTTACATTCGGCATACACGAACAAAACCACAGGACAAATCTACGCAGTGGAGACACGTCTGTTCCAAAACGGAGGACACACGGCGGGTGATATTAAGTTTGACCCTAATGGCGGTTGGGGTTATACCACCTTGGGCAGCGATGGACGCCAAAAAGTTCATACCACAGAGACTACTATATACTACCATGAGGGAGAAGAAGTGGAACTTCGCTTGCGCGAACGTAACTTCTTTGGTTATATGCGTTGGTATGACTACCACACCGGTGCAGACCCAAAGTACTATTACGACTTCAAAGATAAAAAGAAAAAAGAACATCCAAAATTCTGGAATCGTGCGCCGTTGAAATATAAGTCACCATCATCATCTTCCGGTGAAGTTTTTGATCCTATCAATACAGATGCAAACACTTCACACGGACTCTATTTTGCGATGCGAGATGTGCAATTTTGGTTTTATTACATATATGACGCGGTATTAGGAGATAATGATACCGAGTACTATCTTACCCTACCCTATCCCCGTCTCTTGGTGCCTATCGTGAAAGGTTGGAATCCCGATAAATCAGGTTATCCTACATACCGCGATATAGCCTGCGACGTATCGAACTACACAGACTACAAAGAGGCATGGCAAACGGGGACGACTAACAATGTATTCCGTGAGCCGACTTTGTCCTATCGGCATATTTTCCACTTGCGCCCTGCCAAAGAGATGGCAGATACATTGGCAAAGTGCATAGACGGAAAGTATTTTGAGGATTACACTTATGCTGCACCTATCAAAAAAGAAATACTCCTACAAACCCGATATGCACATGCCTATCCTGTAAATTCCAATCGTCCAAGCGACCTATGTTACTACTTTTATATTAA
>USNU01000100.1 GCA_900556095.1 uncultured Bacteroidales bacterium
CCGCCCATACATCTTCCGGCCGCTCCGTTCCCGGTTCGACAATCGGCGTTTGCCGTTTCACATCGTCCCGACCAGCGCCATAGGAATAGCCAAAAGTCTGTGCATCCGACACCTCTATGCAACACAGGGTCAACAAAACAAAAAGTATGTGTTTCATAGCAGTATCAGTTATTTAGCGATATACACTTTGTATGTTGTCTCCGCTTGGCGCACCACGTACATTCCAGCCGGCAGGCGTTGCATCAACCTATCGTATTGATTGCTATCACAGAAGGAACCTACATACCATCCCGTTACCGACCACACGTTACCCGGCTCGACAGCCGTGGTAGGCGGCAGATTTCCGGTGGGGACCCCGGGTTTCCTATTCAGCGCCAAGCGCGGCATAGCGCGGGTAGTTTCTATCTCGGCATTGACCGCACACTCAAACGGATAGAGTGTAACCGTTTCGCCTGATTCAAAATAAATGCCTTCGTTATCCAACACATAAGCCGAACGCAACTGCCACTCTTTCATTGTGTTGTTGCCAGAATAGGCGAACATCTCTGTTGCACGAGGTGTCTGTACATCCGTCGAATAGACATCGTCGATGGTCTGATAACTTGCACCGTGGAATACGATATACTTACCCGCCCAATAGTGGGTGTCATCGTCCGGCACACAAATGATATAGGGTACATTCTTCTTAGGCAAGGCGGCCTCGGCTTTGGTAGCCTGTATGTCGTGCCAGTTGGCTTGGAAATCTTCGGCACTCACTTCCTTCTCACGGAAATCACGCAACCAAAACTCACCCTCGGTTACCGTACCATTGTTATCATACCGTGGATAAATCTTATATACAACATCATCATCGGTTACGGTAACGCTATCCACCTTAAACGGCAACGAGAGAGTTTCCCATATACCGGGTTTCAACTTACGTTTGTACACAATAGGCTGCAAGATACGCCCGCCTTTAAAGGTATAAACGGCGGCATCGCGTTCCGGGTCTTCGGGCATTTGATCATGATGATAGATGACAAAATCACGCTCTGCGCAGCCGGAACCATCCAGATAGTAGAACTCGGGGGTCGTTACACGCAAACCGCCGTCAAAAGCAAACTTTACACCAAAACGAATAATTCCGTCGGCTTTGTTTTTGAGTTCTGAAACGAGTATATCGCCATCAAAGATCTTTGTCCCCTGGCGTTGTGCTAAGGTAAATTCATTTCTCTCCTTTTCTTCATCCCGTTGCGGATAATTCTGAACACACGCAAACGATGGAGTCTCGTCATCTAAAAACTCCGCCGTAATATGGATGAGTGTTTTCTCTGCGTTCAAATAAAGTGAGAGATTGTAGCCTTTGGTAAAAGTTGTACTACCATTACTGGTCTGCCCGTCGCCTTCACCGCCGATGAAGGTACACTGCCCCGCATAGACTTCATGCCAACTCCAAGACAGCGTAGGCAAATCGAAGATAAACGATGCCTCGGTGGAACTCTCGCTTACCCCGCTAATCATCTGATTGTTTCCACATAGATCGCTCCAATATACATACGGCATACCGTTTTCCGTTCCATTCAGATAGGCGATTTTCACTATTTTATATTCACCTTTTGTATCACCGCTTACACCATATACATTGCCCGTCCATATTGCCGATGTATGCTCCTCATTCCATTTGCAGTACTTGCCGTTTGTCTTGCAATCCCAAGCAGCACTTTCTTCTGACAAGAAGCCGCTCGTGGCAGTACCTATCAGGAATATGCTATCCGCAGAAGATGCAAAATTGTTCACCCCACGCGCATAGAAGGTTACATCCATGTCCTCTGAGAGAATCAGATGATGGTCATCCTCTGTACATTTTCCACTATCAAACGAGCCTTCAGTCAGTTTATATACATAACTGCCCTTTTTCAGATGTTTGGTCAGCGAATACACACCGGCTACTTTGGTTTTGCGGAATTGATAGTTATCATCTCGAGGATTCCACTTTCCATCAGAGAGAGCATTCATACTTCCTGCCAACCACAAGTCAGCCACATCACATTTGGTAGTAAAATGTACCTTGATTGAGTTGTCAGATTCCTTCCCATCCTGATTGACCGCCCTGACCTCCAAAGTATGTTCGCTACAAGCGGGCATATCCTTCAAATGCAGGATTCCATTGGTGGCAGACATCTCAAATTGATACACATGTTCCCCTTGCGTTAGTATGCAGGCGTATTTCAAATCCGCAAAAGGCGTTACGGCATCGGTGGCACTGACATGGATTTCTGCAGTAGAAGTGGTGGCACTCTCGAAAGAGGCGGATATCATTTGCGGTTTGTAACTCAGAGTTTTCACATCAGCCACCGTCGCCGAATTAGCCGACACATTACCAGCCGCGTCTTTGGCGGTAACCACCAATGTATAAGTGGTATTGGCAGTAAGACCCGTGATAACGATATTGCCGTCTTGAGGCAAGAAATCTTTGCTGACACCCGTTGTCTCCACATGATAGCACATAACGGATACATTGTCGGTAGCGGTAACAGCCAATGTAATAGACGTTTCAGTAGCCGAAACAAAAGTGGCTGTACCCATTACAGGAGCCTCTGTATCAGCAGTTTCCTCACCACACGTAGCAGTCCAATCTATGTCGGTAATTCCTGCCAGATTAAATACCACAATGTCGCCAACTTTTTTGTTTAAAGCAATCTCTGTGGCATAGAGATTAGTAGGGAGAGAGGTAGCAGAGGCTGTTTCAAACTCTGCAGAAGCCGTTTTACCATCTGCGGAGAACACCCATTTTTCTTTTGCAAAGAAAATAGCTGCTCCTTGCGTTTGATTTACGCCACAATTAACATTGTAGGCACTTGCAAAAGCCAAATCTCCTTGCGCAACCAATACTATAGCATACTTTTGTCCTGAAACGTGTTTCAAAGACAGGAGGGCAGTATTTTGTCCATCTTTTGCCGTAATCGGCTCTTGACAATACTGTTTGGCGGCAGAAACAACAAATATATTCAGCCACAAGAATAAGACAATAGATAGAGGTCGAGAAATGTGTATTTTCATAAGTAGATATATATTGATATCGATGTGTTAAGCATATTGTTAAGAAAGAAATATGTCGGCAGCAGGCAGTATCCCGCTGCCGACATATTAACAGAAAGATTACTCAATCACTTGACCTTGTGCATTGTAACGGATGCCGTCGCGGACGATGATGAGTTGTCCGTTCTCTATTTTTTTAGAGGCAGATGCTGCGGATTGAACATGTTCAATCGCTGTTTTCTCACAATCCTGCCCGACAACATAATGAACACGCTCCGTAAAGAGCACATGCAATTCATAAGAAAGTTTTACCAAGAAACACAATGCTGTTCCGTTTGGTTTGTCCTCAAGCGTATAATATGCCTTTGCCCCCAACCAACGCATCGGGACAGGGTCTCCTACAAGTACGCCGTTCGCATCAAAAAGAAACAAATTCGGGGCTGTCATTCCCGGCAAATAATCATGGAAGACCACCTCAATATTGACCTTACCCGATTGAGTAGTGGATGCCTTCCATGTATATCCTTGAGTGAACACCTGCCCCTGTGCCGCAGCAGGGTCGTTCTTGGTATAATACTCATCGACCTCTTTACTTGTGTCGGAACAACTCCCGACTATCGGATCTGCCATATCTTCCTCTTTACACGAACTCCCCACTACATACATAAAACGCTCGGTAAACAGGACTTTCCCGCCTTCCAATGCCAGTTTTACGAGGAAGGTCAGTTCAGTGCCATCAGAAACACCCGTAATCGTATGATTGACGGTTCGCATCCCCTCATTCCACCCCGTCATAGGAATGGGATTGCCGATAAGAACACCATTCTCGTCGAACATAAACAACTCCGGTGCAGTCATTCCCGGAAGGGCATCCAAAAAACAAATTTGGACCTTCACTCCTTCCGTCGTCGTTTCAAAATGCCAATCATAGCCTTTGTCAAGCGTTGCAACTGCATGTTCCTTGTCGGCGTTTGTGTAAAACGGGTCCACGCCTTTACTCGTACCGGAACAAGAGGCTTCTGCAGAAATCCGCATAGAGAAAATCAATGCAGAAACAAGCAACACAGCACATTGTAATTTTGTTTTCATATTTTTTATTTTATAGGTTAAATACATTTATTGTAAGACCAAACGAGCAGGTGTGCCTTCGGCGGAAGAGGGGGAAATCCAGAGGAGGAAATCGCCCGGTTCGGCGGTATGCTCGTATTTGCCGTCTGCGCCCAGGGTGATACCCTTTGCCAAATGCCAATAGGCGAGGTCGGACTCAGTGAGCGAGAACGACACTTCGCGACTTTCCCCTGCGGGAATGGAGACGCGCTCAAAACCTTTGAGTTCGCGAATGGGGCGTGTAAGACTCCCTACCAAGTCGCGGAGGTAGAGTTGCGGCACTGCGACTGCCTCGACGTTGCCAGTATTGGTAATCGTACAAGTGGCGGTAATCGTGTTTCCGCTACCCATCGTCAGGACTGAATCCGAAAGTATGACAGGACTATAGTTGAACGTGGTGTAGGTGAGTCCGTAGCCAAAGGGGAAGAGAGGTTTGTCGCCATACTCAAGCCAGTAACTGGACTCGCCGAGCGAGAACTGGGGTGCACCAACGGGTATTTGGTCGATGAGAACAGGGTGGTCAGTGGGACGACCGGTGTTCTTCTTGTTGTAGTACATCGGGATTTGCCCTACGGCTTGCGGGAAAGTCATCGGCAGACGCCCAGACGGCGCGACAACGCCTGTGAGGAGGTTTGCCAACGCAGGACCTTGCATCGTACCACCATGGAAAGCATACAAGACTGCGTCCACGAGGTCGGTTTCTGCACCTATACAGAGCGGACGCCCTGCCATAACAATCAGGACAACGGGTTTGCCTGTCGCCTTGAGAGCGCGGAGTTGGACAGATTGGTCCCCCGGAAGGTCGAGGTGCGCACGGCAGCGTGCTTCGCCCGAAAGGATACTCTCCTCGCCACCAAAATAGAGCACAACATCGGCTTGTTTCGCCTTTCGGGTCAGTTCGGCGAGATTGGCGGGATTGACCTCGCGCGACCAATGCTTGCCCGTCTGCTCGATAAGGCGGATTTTGCCCTCTTTTGCCAATGTTCGGAATGCCATCAGAGGCGTTACGGTCATAGAATCGACTTTGTCGAAACACCAAGTGCCGTTTTGGTCGTGCTGGGAGTTGGCGAGAGGACCGCAGACAAATATAGAGACTCCCCCAACCCCCTCAGAGAGGGGGCTAATCGGTAAAATACCGTTGTTTTTCAGAAGGACAGCGGATTCTTCGGCAGCACGTTGAGCCGCAGCGAGGGCTTCGGGCGTAAAGAACTCAGCACTATCGATGGCACAATATGGGTTGTCGAACAGCCCCAAACGGAACTTCAGACGCAAGATGTCTCGCACGCAAGCATCGATTTGTTTCTCTGTGATTTTCCCCTCGGCAAGCAGGTCTTTTAGGTAACGCGGATAACCGTGTCCCTCCATATCCATCTCCATCTGTGCATTGATACTGAGCAATGTGGCCTCTTTAAGGTCGGCACAATTGCCATGGGCAATCATGTTTGCCGACGAAGCCCAATCGGACACCAGCATACCATTGTAGCCCCACTCGTTGCGGAGAATATCAACATTAAGATGGCGATTAGCCGATGCAGGTACACCATTCAAATCGTTGAATGCACACATGATAGTAGCACTGCCAGCATCAATAGCCGCCTTGAACGGCGGGAGATAGACCTCACGGAGTTGCACCTCGGGAATCCAAGTGGTGTTATAATCGCGTCCGCCTTCAGACGCGCCATAGCCTGCGAAATGCTTGACACAGGCAGCAAGGAGGATGGGTTCCACAGACCGCTCACTGAGTTCGCTGTTAGAAGTTAGACCGCTTGCGCTGTTAGACCGCTCACTAAATTCGCTGTTAGATGCAGGATATTGATAACCGCGGACGCAGGCGGCACCCATAACGGAAGTGAGGTAAGTATCCTCGCCATAGCCCTCTGCTATACGCCCCCAACGCGGGTCTCTCGCCACATCAACCATCGGGGAGAAAGTC
>USNU01000101.1 GCA_900556095.1 uncultured Bacteroidales bacterium
TGAATAAGCAGTTTGTTGAGCGAGTCGATCTGATATTGCAGTTCAAGCCGCACATTCACATCCCAAACGCGCGACCGTTTGCTGAGCGAATCGCCATTGAGATAGGTATAATCGCCCGCATAGGATTCTTTCTGCGTTTGGGCGAGCGTGTAGTTGTTCGAGTGGTTGAGCGACACATCGCCCCCAAGCAAGAGACTCGTTTGGTTGTCCGATTTCTTGATACGGTCGTTGAAGTCAATATTCGTGTTTACACCTAAGTTCTCACTCTGCGTGATACCCGAATTGGCATCCATACCGAATCCGCCGCGTCCGCGCCCCATACGCACCTCGTTGGTGTTGTTTGCGCTACCTATAATCGTCGTCTGACTTGCGCCCAACAGGATATTGGTAAACAGGTTGGCATTATACCGGAAATCGTCCTCAAAGAAATGTTTTGCCAATTCGCCCGACGTACTCCCATAGGCAGGGTCGCCATAGTTGAACCAACCGCCGTTTTCCGTCACCATATCCGCACCCAACGAACCTGTGTATTTGCCGAATACACCATGCTTGCGGTCCTCCTTAAGTGTCAGGTTGATAATGTGTTCCGTGTCGTCGTCCTCAAATCCCGTCATCTTCGCCACGTCCGATTTCTCGTCTATCACCTGTATCTTCTCTATCATCTCAGCGGGGATATTCTTTGTTGCCGACTGCACATCGCTGCCGAAGAATTTCTTGCCGTCTATCCGCACCGCCGTAATCGTCTCGCCGTTCACGGTTACATTGCCCTCCTTATCGACGGTAACGCCGTTCATCTTTTTTAGCAGGTCTTCCACCATTGCATTCTCCCCCACTTTGTATGCCGATGTGTTATACTCTATCGTATCACCTTTTACGGTCATCTCCGCCGCGTGCCCCTGTACACTCACTTCCTGCAGTGCCATCACGTCCTCTTGCAGGCACACCGTCTTCATAGTCAGCGTATTATCTTCCGCCGTCCGCGCCTGCATATCCACATTCAGTGCCTGCTCCTTATATCCGATATTGGATATATAGAGTTTGTATTGCCCTGCCACAATGCCCCGCAACGTATATCGCCCCTCCTCATCGGTCTGCGCCCCTTGTACCAGCGTCGAGTCCGCCCCGTTATATCTGAAAAGGCGTATCGTACTCATTTCCAACGCACTGCCGTCCGTATTGCTTACTACCTTGCCCGCTATCTCGTAGTGCACATTCTCCGCCTGCGCAAGCCCTATACCAGCCCACAAAAAAACGATTATCAGTCTAAAATGTTTCATACTGCACCCCGTTTTGCAAAACCTGTGCCAAAAAGACAGCAACCATTCCATTTTCCTGCAAAAATGCCGATATGCTGTTATTTTTTCATATTTCGGTGTCCGAATCCTGTTTTGTTGCCCGTTTTCTATGCAGTTTATGCAATACGATTTATGTATAAACTGTATAAAAACAAACTTATCTTATTGGCTGCACTGCTGCAGGTTTCGTCTGTTTTAATGTCCAATCTCGGGTGTATCGCCCTACCACTACCCTACCACTACATTCTTTTGTACCACTCTTATACCTGTTTGGGCAATATGCATAAAACGCCGCTTATTCAATCGCACCCCACCTACACTTGCTAAACAGACGACAGGGGGATAATCAGTAAAAAATGAATGGATTATTATGTGTCGTCGGTTCGTTGTCGTTTTGGCGCGTTCTGCTGCCTTTGTGTTGTTTTCGGGAATATATATCAGATTTTTCGGTATCTGTTTTTTATACCAAGAGGAAAAGTTTGCAAAAATCAACTTTTATAAGTCAAACGCTTGCACATGTCTTTTATTTTGCGTAATTTTATGCGAATTTTATATTTTATAATAAAGCAGTAATTAGTAAAATCAACTGTCCGCCATGAAGAAATTATACCAAGCATTACTCTATGCAGGCACGGAACGGTTGGCGGCGGTCATCGGCAGCGGAGGATTAGGCAATATGGTCTCACCGATAGCCCCGTTAGGTTCGCAGCACGAACAGGATATTATAAAACCGTTCTATACTCACTACCAAAACTATGACCCGTTCTACTATCACGGAACGGTTAGCCAACCGGAAAAGACGGAAGATATTGCGGGAGGGACAAGTTCGGATTTGGATTATCAGTGCAAGCCAACCGAATTGGTGATGGTGGATATTCTCCCTAAACGAGACATACTGCTCGGCTCTATCAATCAAAACGTCTCAATAAACGGACAGGAGAAAGAAGTGTATTTCTACCACGAAGATAACACAATAAGTAGTAAGTGAGAAGAATCGCAGAGATAGCACAAACTTATAATAGACCATTATTACATTACTCTTGTTCGTTTTTCGGAGGCAATTACGCACACGGCACGGATTTTGCACCAACAATGCAAACACAAAACACATATACTATGAGAACAAGTACTAAAATCTGGATGTCGCTGGCGGGTGTCGCACTCGTGGCATTGGGTGTGGTTTGTCTCGTCAATTCGGGTGCCACGCTGTTAAGTTTGGCTTGGGTTATCGGACTGATTTTCCTGTTCGCAGGCTGTAGCGAGTTCGTTGCGTGGTGTCGTCTCCATCGCTTTATGCCGCAGGGTGGATTGATTTTTCTCTCCGCACTGCTGCAAGTGGTCGTGGGCGTATTTTTCTTGGTGCACCCCGCATCCCTTATGGTGGCTCTGCCGTTTATTTTTGCTTTCTTTGTCCTCTTCGAGGGCATCCGTACAGCCATCGAGTCGTTTGATTTCAAGCAAGTCGGTTTCCGCTATTGGTGGGTATTGTTCTTGTTCGGCCTGTTGGCTGCCGCTTTTGGTATCTACGGACTCTATCGCCCTGCCGTCAGTGCGGAGACGCTTACCATCTTGGTCAGCATCGGTATCATTCTCGCCGGCGTAGGCTATTGGGGGATGATCTACGGTATCAATCGTTGCGAACGCAAACTCAAGCAACTGCACGACCGCTTTTACAATATCGAAGATGTCGAAGCCGAAGAAGTAAAATAATAGACAAAACAGATAGAAAAGAGGTTGCCTATACACGTCAGGCAATCTCTTTTTTGTATCAAAAACAAACGATATTTGCATAACTCGGAGAAAATATGTATCTTTGCAGGCTTATAAAAGTCTATCAGTAGATGCGAAAGATACAAAAGATATTTATTCTCGGTATGGCAACGTTGTTTGCCGTACAGGTCAGCGCACAAGTACATATCACCATTGCCAATCCCGAGACGTGGACGACCGATGAACTGAGCAGATATGTAGGGCAGACAGTTGTGTTTGACCAGCCGATGTATGTCTGCAACAACTATTACAGCAGCCTCACCATCGCCCCACGGCGAATCTTCTCGCCTACCAACCAAGCCATTCCCCGCAGCACGGAATACAACTCGATCCTTTCGCTCAACAACAGCGGTACGATGAGTCTGGCCGGCGTATCGGGATATCACCGTATGGGCGAGAAAATCTACAACCTGACCGTGCGGGTCAATTCGCAGAGCAGTCTGACCTACAAAAGCGGTACGTTCCGCGGCAACACCCGCGCTGACATCGAGGCAGGGCTGCCCGATGTGGGCAACTATCGGTTGTTGGTATGCGCGGCGAATCTGGAATACTATCTGGTGGAAAACTTAGGTACCGGCTATGGTCCCGATAGTTACTCACAACACCAAAAACAGCGTACCAAAGTAAGCAAGGCTTTAGCCAAGATCGGCGCAGACATCTATGGTTTGGTGGAAATAGAGCAAGGGCAGAGTGCGCTCCGCGAGATAGCCGAAGACCTGACCGAAAAAACAGGACACGAATATACCTATGTCAACGACGGCGGTTCGGCAAGCGGATCCTATACCAAGTCGGGCTATGTCTATCGCATAGACAAAGTGCAGCCGGACGGCAAACTATACAGCAACAATGAGCGTGTACAAAACCGCAAGAAGATACAGGCTTTCAAGGAGTTGGAAACCGGCGAAGTGTTCTTTTTTTCGCTCAACCATTTCAAAGCCAAGTCGGGCAGTGGAAGCGGAGCCGATGCCGACCAAGGCGACGGACAAGGCATATTCAACTACTCACGTACATTGGAAGCCAAATCGGTTATCAATCAGTACAATAGTATCCGTCCGCAGTTCCACGAGAGCGACCTGCTTATCATGGGCGACCTGAACGCCTACGCCAAAGAAGACCCTATCACCACGTTCACCACAGCGGGCATGTTTGACTTGCACCGCGCCTTCCATGGCGACACAAGTTATAGTTATACCTTCCATGGGCAGGCAGGCTATCTCGACCACGCAATATGCAATACCACCCTACGCCCGCAAATAACGGGTATGGCGGCATATCATATCAATTCCGACGAGTCGGACGAATACACCTATGATAAATCGAGTGACACAACGATGTTCCGCTATAGCGACCACGACCCCGTTCTGGTAGGCTTGGCATTGGATAGTACCCTCGCCGCAGTCTCCACAGATCCGATAGTGAATAATTTCGGTATCGTGGATAACGACGGCACAAAGATGCTTATTTTCAGCGACTATATGACCATATACAACGCCTACCACCCCGACGAAAAGAGTTACTACGCCATCTATACGGCACAGGGCTGGCTTGTAGAGCAGGGCAACATCAACACCACGCCTTACACTCTGTCCGTCCCCGCCACATCGGGTGTATATATTGTCTATGTATATAGCCACGGACAGACCTACCAACGCAAAATCATTGTACCATAATGGACTTGTTTTCGGAAATAGAAGCACCCGAGCGGGAGGAGATACTTGCGTTGCGCAAGGAATTGGAGGAGCAGAACTATAAGTACTACGTCCTCAATCAGCCCGCAATGTCAGACCAAGAGTTTGACCAAAAAATGCAACGGTTGCAGGACTTGGAAGCACGCTATCCCGATATGTTCGACCCTAAGTCGCCCACGCAGCATGTGGGTTCCGACCTCGGGAAGAAAGGTTTTGAGCAGGTGGTACACCAATACCCTATGCTCTCGCTGGCAAATACCTATTCGCGCGAGGAGGTAGAAGACTGGATTCGCAAACTGCCCGAAAACGTGGAGATTGTATGCGAACTGAAATTCGACGGATTAAGTATTTCCCTCTGGTACGAACACGGGCAACTGACCAAAGCCGTTACGCGTGGCGACGGACAGAAAGGCGATAATGTAATCGACAACATCAAGACCATTCCGTCTATTCCGTGGCACGTGGAGGGCATAGACATACCGGCACATTTCGAGATGCGCGGCGAGGTACTGCTACCGTGGAAAAACTTCGAGAGGCTGAACGCCGAGCGCGAGGAGCAGGAAGAACCGCTCTTTGCCAACCCCCGCAATGCTGCTTCGGGTACACTCAAACTGCAAGACCCGCGCGAGGTAGCACGTCGCGGACTGGATGCCTATCTCTACTATATGTTGGGCGAAGATCTGCCCGCCACCAACCACTACGACCGCCTGCAAACGGCACGGCGTTGGGGATTCAAAATAAGCGATGCTATACGCGTATGCCACTCGCTTGACGAGGTGATGCAGTATATCCGTTTCTGGGACACCGAGCGACGCAATCTGCCGGTGGCAACCGATGGCGTCGTGCTGAAAGTGAATAGTCTGGCGCAACAGCAGGAATTAGGCTATACCGCCAAAATACCGCGTTGGGCAATAGCCTACAAGTTCCAAGCCGAGCGACAACTGACCCGTCTCAACAAGATAACATACCAGGTTGGGCGAACCGGGGTGGTTACCCCCGTGGCAAACCTCGACCCTGTACAACTGTCGGGTACGATCGTACAGCGTGCCACCCTCCACAACGAGGATTTTATCCGCTCTCTCGGTATTCGCGAGGGCGATATGGTATGGGTGGAAAAAGGCGGCGAAATTATTCCCAAGATTGTCGGAAAAGAGACCTATCAAACCGCCTCATCGGAAAACACGGAAGAGAGTGCATTTCCCACTCTTTGCCCGGAATGTGGCACACCCTTGGTACGTGTAGAGGGCGAATCGGCATGGCGTTGCCCCAACGA
>USNU01000102.1 GCA_900556095.1 uncultured Bacteroidales bacterium
GTCGTCATACACCTTGTGCGTATGCCCGCCGATAATCACATCTATATCGCGCGTCTCTGCCGCCAACTCCACATCGCAATAATCCTGCTCCGTGGCAGGATAAGTACCCAAGTGGCTTAGGCAGACCACCACATCGCACTTTTTTTCATTCCGCAACATGGTTGCCAATTCTTGCGCAATCGGATAAGGAGGATTATACACAATCGGTTCAAAGTTCTTATCCGCAATCAACCCTTTCGGTTGTACACCCAAACCAAAGATACCCACCTTCAGTCCGCCTTTGTGTACAATCGTATAGGGTTCAACCACTCTTTCCAAAGGTGTGCCTTTTACATCATAGTTGGCGCACACAATCGGAAAATTCGCCTGTTGGAGTATCATTGCCAATGTATCCAAACCATAGTCAAACTCATGGTTACCGAGTGTAACGGCATCATACCCCATATGGTTAAGCGCATCTATCTCTACGCGTCCGTGATAAAAATTAAAGTACGGAGTTCCTTGGCTGAAATCGCCAGCATCCACCAACAGCAAGTTTGGATCTTGTTCCCGCGCCTTGGCTATCAACCCCATACGGCGTGCATATCCACCTCGTCCGTTGCCATTGGGTTCCACCTGCGAATGAGTATCATTGGTGTGCAAAATTGTCAGCGTTGTTGCCTTATCTGCACATCCCGCCAACAGCAGCACAGAAAATACAAATGCAAAAATCTTTTTCATAAATCGGCATGTATATGGTATTATTTCTTGATTCTTGTCCACAAAGCGGCATTAGACAACTTTCGCCTCAAAACCGTTTGTTTATTTCCTCATCGGTTATTACGACAATTACCCGTTTCCCATCCGGCGTGCGCCGATACATCGGCAACGCAAACAAGTGTGTCAGCAGGTCGCGCATTTCCTCCTCGGTCAATGTCTTCCCGTATGGGATAGCCGTATCGCTTGCCAACGAGAGCGCTATCTTGTGCCGCCATTCGTCCCGCACATTTGTCCCCGTCTCGCGCACCACTTGCAAAATATGTTGCAATATCGGCAGCGCATTCTGCTGCCCAAGTTGCGCAGGCACACCATTGATACTATATGTTGTCTTGCCAAACTGCTCCATATCAAAGCCTATCGCCCGCAAGTCGTCCAACACAGGGGCTATAAGCAGCATGTCATCAGGCGTCAAGTCCAATATCTCAGGGAAAAGCAACTGTTGCATCGGAGCCTTGGCATTCTGCCATTCATGAATATACTGATTATATAGTACGCACATGTGTGCGCGATACTGGTTAATCAACAGTAAGCCCTGCGGAGCGGATAGTAATATATACTTGCCCATATATTGCCACGGCACCAGGGTGGCTATATCAATGTCAAAAAGTGTCGGCATCTCCGCTTGCGGCTGCGGTTCCCAACCAGATGCTTCCCCACTCGACTGTATCGGAAACAATTTCTCCCAACCGCCCGCCGAAGGTTTCTCTGTTGGCACAAACGTATTACGCGTTTTGAACGGGTTATAAGTCGGGTCGAACAACACTTTCGGTGCCGATGCAGGACGCACATCATCCGTCGGCACCGGCATATCAATCTCCCCGTCCCTGTTAAAATCTATGGTCGGTGCAAGTGTAAACTTACCCAATGACTCACGTACTGAAGCAAGCAGTATCTGAAAGATTGTTTGCTCGTCGGCAAACTTAATTTCGGTTTTCGTCGGGTGGATATTAACATCTATCGCCTCGGGTGCAATGTCGAAATAAATAAAGAACGAAGGCTGATAATCTCCCGGAAGCATGCCCGAATAGGCCGTTTGCACCGCTTTTTGGAAATACGGATGACGCATATACCGCCCGTTCACAAAGAAATACTGCTGCGCATTTTTGCCCGCCGTTTCGGGTTTGCTGACAAACCCGCGAATGGATACCAAATCGGTATCGGTCCTTATATCCACCAACCCCGAAGTGTAATTCCGACCTGTTCCCTTCCCGAACACTGCCTCTATACGCTGCTTTTCTGTTCCGGCAGGCAGTTCAAGCATAATCTCGTCGTTGTTGACAAACGTAAACTGCACCTTCGGATAAACCAATACAATACGATAAAAATCAGTCAGCAGGTTACGCAGTTCGGTCTGGTCGGTTTTCAAAAATTTTCGCCGTACAGGTACATTATAAAACAAGTTCTTTACCTTAAAGTTTGTCCCCACCGAGCATTGACACGGCTCTTGTACCCGTACCTCCGATCCTGCAATCTCAAGCCGCGTCCCCATCTCGTCTTGTGCACGGCGTGTCAGCAGTTCTATCTGGGCCACGGCGCAAATACTCGCCAATGCCTCGCCACGGAAACCCATTGTACGAAGAGAAAACAAATCCGATGCAGTTTGTATCTTCGATGTAGCGTGCCGCTCAAATGCCATACGTGCATCGGTCTCACTCATACCAGAACCGTCATCCACCACTTGCAATAGTGTTCGCCCAGCATCACGCACAATCACCTGGATATGGGTTGCCCCCGCATCCAAACTGTTTTCCACCAACTCTTTCAAGCACGAGGCGGGGCGTTGTATTACCTCGCCTGCTGCAATCTGATTGGCAACACTATCCGGTAAAAGATGAATAATATCCATATTCAACAGCCTATATCCGGCAGTTAGACTATAGGATTACATAAAATGCAATAATCAACATTGCCAGCAACGCAATCCAAAAAGCAAGTTTCGATTTCTTACGCTGTCGCAGTTGCGTCATATTCTTCTCGTGTTCCTCACGAAAAGACCCGCGATGGAGGTGCTCCTTACGCTCCTTGCGTTCCTCCTTGTCCTTATCGTAGTAGATAGGACGATAATCCCACTCGCGGGGCTTGGGTACTTTCGGGAAAAGCACAGACATACTTAAGAATAATTAACAATAAACAAAAAGGGTCTGCCCGACCAATCCGTCAGGCAAACCCTTTTATGAGAGTAAACTTACTTTACGATTGCCTGGAATGCAGCATCCTCTGCATACTTGGCAAACTCAATATCTTTCTGTGCCTTGGCTTTCAAGGAAGCGTCTTTGGCAACAGCCACCTTCATATTGCTGTAAACAGCATCGCGATCGTTGGTGCGAGCAGCCACTACTGCAGTCAGATAAGCAGTCGTAGCATTCGGCTCTTTTACGTTAGCCAAAGTCTGACGAGCAGCAGCGTAGTCCTCGTTCAGAATCTGCTGAACAGCAGCGTTATTGGTAGCCACATTGCCGTAAGCCGACTTGGCAGCCTTATAATCACCCTTCATCGTATAGAACGTACCCATGGCAGCCGACAGGTTACCTTGTGTACCAGCAGCCTTGCCAAGGTACTCCTCTGCCTTCTTCAAGTCATTGTCAGCCATTGCTGCCAAACCGGCGTTGTAGTTCACATCCGCATTGTTTGGAGCAATCTCCAATGCCTTGCCATAAGCACGACGAGCCTCAGCGATATTGCCCTGCTCAAAGTAAATCATACCCATATTGTTGTATGCGCGGTAGTCGCCGAACTGCGAAGCCACCTTCTGATAAATAGCAATTTTCTCTGCATTGTCGTTAGTCAATGTAGCAGCATAGAGCAACTCCTCTACGTTCAGTTGTGCGGGGTTGTTCTTTGCCAACTCTTTAATCTCGTCGTCCGACTTACCAATCAAATCCGTGGTCAAAATCAAACGGCTGCGACGCAACTCAGGCAGAATCTCCTCGGCAATGGTTTTATACACACTGCTCAGGTTCTTAATCTGTGTCTCACGCTCCTCGGGGTCGCTATACATACCCAACACACGCAAAACCAAGTCTTTGTCTTGCATATTGCTATTCTCCATAGCGGCCTGGAAACCAGCCCAGTCCTCTGCGGTAATCTCCGAAGCAATATCGGTTTTCACCTTATCTTTCTTCAGTTGTTTCTGCAAGAACTTCTGTGCGTTCTTCTGACGATCAGTGGCCAATTTCGTATTCAGATCAAGACCACCTTCCGGGCTGGCATAGCCGCTAACTTCAAGTTTGTTAATGGCTTTCTTCTCATTGCTATCAGCCTCCTTGATAGCCGCACGCAAATCCTTCATTTCCTGACTGCCGGTCTCCGAATTACGGAGATTCGATTGTTGAATAAGGAACTTGATATCAGCCTCTTGCATCTCTTGGATAACACGCTGGAACTTATCCGGAGTGATAGCCGCTTTGTTGTCGCTTGCTTTTGCCAACTTAGCAGTAGCCATCAATCCGTCTGCCACTTTCAGATCCGGGATTTCAATCTCCTTCTTACCGATTTTTGCGGTAAAGCGCAGATAGAGTTCCGATTTATCCATTGCAGGAACGTAGTCGAAACTGCAAGATTGGCTGTATTTACCACCATTCTTTTTGTTCACTACTTTTCCATTCTCCTTCACCTTTTCTCCAACATAAGTAACGCTTTCACCTACCGACTCCTGACCGTCATATTTCAGCACGGGAGTAACAGTCAACACACCTTTCTTGGCAAATTTCTTTGCGGGAAAGGTACCGGTGATGTCTGCATTTACCTTGTCTCCTACCACAGTCAGCGGGTTAGGATTAACCGTAATCTCTTCCGGTTGAGGCAGAGTCTTACTGCAAGATGCCAACATTGCTACGGCAATGATTGACAAAAATAAACCTTTTTTCATACGTATAAATTTGTGTTTTGTTAATTATCAACAACACGGCAGTTCTTTGTCCATTATTCATTGTCCATCGTCCTACCATACTATTCGCGCTGCAAAATTACAAAACTTTTTCCATATCTGCAACATTCTTTCCTTTTTTCCTAATAAAAGGTGGTACGCCTACCATTATGAGCAGAAAAAACCACCGAAAAAAGATACTCACTAATTCTTTTTTTGCGGCAATAGGACAATTTCAAAATCCGTACTTTTGCAAAGCCAGATAAACGCGATCGATCGGAAAACCCATTACGTTGAAATAACTGCCCACCATTTTCCGTACACCGATATAGCCGATATACTCTTGCACCCCGTATGCCCCCGCTTTATCCAACGGACGGTAGTGTTCTACATAATAGTCAATTTCCGTGTCTGCCAATGTACGAAACGTTACGTCCGTGCAATCGACAAACGACTCCTGCGAACCCGCAGTAGTCAGAGTTATCCCCGTATAAACTTGGTGAGTATGTCCGCTTAGGCTGTACAGCATCTGTTTTGCCTCCTCCAGACTATGCGGTTTGCCGAACATTCGTCCATTGAACCAGACAATAGTATCGGCGGTAATAAGCAACTCATCGGTATGCAGACGCGGTAGATATGCTTGTGCTTTCTCGCGCGATATATACAGAGGTATGTCTCCTTCCGTCAGATTAGCAGGGAACCATTCATCGGCATCAATACTAATTGCCTCAAAAGGGATATCCAATCCCGCCAACAAACTGCGGCGGCGGGGTGATTGTGAACCGAGAATCAGATGCATTTCAATAACAAAAAGTAAGGTGAATGCCAGATGGATATACTCTCCAACCTATGCATATACTAAGCACATCCTATAACAAAATTTACAGCGATCGCACAATCACAAAACTGAACAACATTCCGAGAAACATTATTAGTTTCATCAACTCTTGCGCACCACGATAGTCCGATGGAATACGCGCCGCCCACAACAGCCATAATTCGCACGCAAAGGGTATCTGCAGCCCGAACACCATATAGCGCGTGGAAAGCGATTGCCACACATGCGAGAAAGGCAGCAGTGCATACCACACATATACAATCAGTCCCATCGTCAGCACAATCAACAGGGTTACAATCACCTTTGTCCATGTCTCCCCGAAACGAATAGGCAATGTACGGCATTCCAACTCGCAATCGCCTTGTTTGTCCTGCATATCCTTGATAATCTCGCGTATCAATGTACAGAGAAAAGCAAACAAGGCAAAACCGCCTAACCATATATACAAGTCATGTTCCAATGGGGTGTATTTCAACAGCACACCATATCGGCTGCGCAGTAACCCTACATTGGCAAAA
>USNU01000103.1 GCA_900556095.1 uncultured Bacteroidales bacterium
ATCTTATTCATATCCATAGTAATAAGCAACGTCTTACTGCCCAAACGGGCAGCAGCACTTGCCGCTTCGCAACCTGCGTGACCGGCTCCTACTACTATAACATCATATTCAAAATCCATTGATTTTAACGGTGTTTTTTATCTTATTATCTTAAATAGATCTTTATACTAAAAATGGGCTTTTAAAGAATTGTAATTTCTTTCGATTTCAACGGATAATTTTACATCTATGCAGCCATCTCCATATACCACTGAAACTATTATTGCTTATTGTCTTGCACCGTGGTGCAAATGCATCAGGCAGATAGGTTTGCTCTAGTACCTTGTGCGTGTTGCGGTCTAAAAGAATGCCTACAATATCAAACCGTGGCGATTTCTGTATATCGTTATAGCGGATATACGCGTTGGCTGCGGCAATAATTCGACGTCGTTTGCGTTCGTCTACATATTCCTCGGCACGCTTTCCTCCAAAGGTGGATGTACGTGTTTTTACCTCTACAAAGGCTATCTCTTTGCGATTTTCGGCAATGATGTCTATTTCAAGATTCCCCATATGCCAATTGCGTTCAAGGATACGCAGTCCATTCTTTTTGAGTATCTTAACCGCAATATCTTCGCCCATTGTTCCTATGAGATTATGTTCCGCCATATAATATATGTATTCGCACAATACACCAATTTATCCGCAAAGTTACAACAAAACTCTGGAATGTGCAAATTGTCTTACGAACTTCTCTCTCTCTCCTGATTGATTCTTTGTGTATGTTCTGTAGTTGATACGAAATGAGATGATGACATATTAATTCCCCCTCATTTTTATGGATAACTTTTTACATACTATTATGTGGTACCAAACAAAAAAGAGATTGCCAAAGAGCAATCTCTTTTTTGTTTGGTATATGCTGTCGATTAGCGGACGCGCTCGCAGTAACTGCCATCGCGGGTATCTACGCGAATCAACTCTCCTTCGTTGATGAACAGAGGTACACGAATTTCTGCGCCTGTCTCCAATTTTGCTGGTTTGAGGGTGTTGGTAGCTGTATCACCTTTAAGACCTGGTTCTGTATAAGCTACGGTTAACTCCACCTTGGTGGGCAGTTCGGCAAAGAGAATGGTGTCGGTCGAAGCGTCAGAAACTACGTCGCATACAAAGCCCTCTTTCAAGAAATCAACACCAGTAATCAGGTCGTGTGCGATAGGCACTTGTTCATAGGTCTCTTGGTTCATAAAGATATAGTCATCTCCCTCTTGGTAGAGATATTGATACGGACGACGTTCTACACGTACATCTTCCAATTTCTCACCGATGTTGAAGCGGCGCTCCAATACACGACCATCAACTACATCTTTAAATTTTACACGCATGATTGTATTTCCTTTACCCGGTTTTACGTGGAGAAACTCAATCACAAAATACAAACGGCCGTCCATACGAATACAAACGCCGTTCTTAACATCTTGAGAGTTAATCATATAATTTCTGATGAATAATTAAAATTTGCAGTATATGGACCGCAAAGGTACGCAAAAAAACTGAATTACACAAATTCATATTAAATAATTTCGTATTCTTTGCATAATAATTCATTTTTTCGTATCTTTGCGTGCTGAAAAAATTATTCACCTAAAAAACATCTGTGTATGGAAAATATCTTCTCTTCTCTTGACATTTGGCAGATATTGCCTGCCTTTGTGTTTTTGATTGCCATTATTGATCCTCTTGGCAATATGCCTATCACCATGGCTATGGAGCAAAAAGGGACCAAAATCAGTCCATGGCGTGTATCGCTAGCCTCTGCCACTATACTGATTGGTTTTTTGCTGTTAGGCGAATGGATACTAAAACTTTTTGGCGTTAAAATTGAGTATTTCGCCATTGCGGGAGGGTTTATTATCTTCTTGATGGCATTGGAGATGATATTGGATGTAACGTTTTTCAAAACCGACATCGGAGGTTCGGGCAACCTGGTGCCGTTGGCATTCCCAATGTATGCCGGTCCGGGGGCTTTTACCGCACTGATTGCAATGACGGCAGAGTACTCCACACCAAACTTGATTTGCGCTGTGCTGCTCTGTATTGTGGTGCTGTTTATTATCCTTACTGCCACGAGTTGGCTGATGAAATATTTGGGCAACACCTCAATTTATATTATCCGTAAGTTCTTTGGTATTATTGTATTGGCGATTGCCTGCCAGTTGATATTTGGTAATTTTGCGCTTGTTCTGCACAACGTTATTTTTCAAGGATGACCGAAACGGATATTCGTCAGGCGGCTTTGGAGGTTTGTTTTGACGATTGCGGCATCGCCACGGCTATGCGTTTAGACCGCGATGCGCAGTATATGGACAACTGGGTGGCGCATGGGTTGCATGGTAATATGGAATACTTGGAACGCAACCGTGAGAAAAGGTACGACCCGAGTGAGTTGGTTGAAGGGGGCAAGACGGTGGTAGTCTGTCTGCTTACTTATGCGAAGTCAGGACACGATTATCATCGTGCGGTGAAGTCAAAATTGTATCAATTAGACGCCCTTTTGCGGGAACGTTTCGGTGATGAAATTGTATCGGATAGTCAGCATATATTCTGCGACTCAGCACCATTTTTAGAACGCCGTTGGTCGGTCTTGGCGGGACTCGGACAGATAGGACGCAACCATCAACTCATTCACCCCACGCTTGGCAGTATGGTACATCCTGGTGAATTGGTATTGCAAGTGGAGGTTGAGGCAATGCCGAAACCAATACCTAAAGACATCTGTGCCGATTGCCATCGTTGCGAAGAAGCCTGCCCTACAGGCGCATTGCGCAATTCTGTATGGGACGCTCGTCTATGTATCGCTTACAAGACACACCATTGTCTGGTTTGCCAAGAAGCCTGTCCGTACAACAATGCATAATTTATAATTTTACAAATTCTTTTCCACTATGCTTCCATATAAACAATTGCATATCGCTATTGCGTCTGATCACGCAGGCTATGCGCTCAAGCAGAAAGTACGTCAGTTCCTTGAGGAGCAAGGCGCACAGGTAACCGACTACGGTTGCTACTCCACGGAGAGTTGTGACTACCCCGACTACGCACATCCTATGGCTGCGGCTATTGAGGAGGGAAAAGCCGATATGGGTGTGGCAATCTGTTCTACGGGCAATGGTATCTGTATGACCGCCAATAAACACCAAGGTATCCGTGCCGCACTCTGTTGGGACGAACCATTGGCACGCTTGGCACGCCAGCATAACAATGCCAATGTTCTTGGTCTTCCTGCTAATTTTATTACCGAGGAAAAGGCCATTCAATTAGTGCAGATATTCTTCTCTACGGATTTCGAAGGCGGTCGCCATGAGCGTCGTGTCAATAAGATTCCGTGTAAGTAGAACTATCAACCAACTGCGCTGTTGGTTCTCTTATGCGCTGTCCTTTTGTGGGATAGTGCATGTGCGGCATTTGCCTACATTTGTGTCGGTAGAACCTGCTAATTTCTGTCAACTGCGCTGCCCCGAGTGCCCTGTTGGTATGGGTGGTGGGCATCCTCAACAGGGCATGGCGGAACTATTGCACCCAGAAGTATGGCAGATGTTGTTGTGCGAGATTATGCCCTACGCACATACGATACAGTTCTATTTTCAAGGCGAACCACTGCTTAACCCCGACTTGCCAAAGATGATACACGAGGCACACGAGGCGGGGATATATACCATTGTGTCCACCAATGCACAGGAGATAACACCACGCCTGGTGGATGCTCTTGTGCAGAGCGGATTGAACCGAATTATTATTTCTTTGGACGGCTTGTCGCCCAAGTCATATAATGCCTATCGTATTGGGGGAGATTTTGAGAAAGTGCGTGAGGCACTGCGTATTCTGCACACTACCAAGCATCGTCTCCATAGTCGTACTCCTGTTATCGAATGGCAGTGCTTGCGCCTGCGTACAAACGAACACGAGTGGGCGGAGATACGACGGGTGTATCGTCAATGGGGAGCTGATTGTCTGACCTTTAAGACAGCCCAATTATACGACTACGCCAGCGGTAATCCGCTTATGCCTACCAATCCACGTTATGCTCGTTATTTTTGCGGAAAGGACGGACAATATCATCTAAAACAAACGCTTTGGCGACACCTATGGCACATTTCCGTTCCTTGCTACCGTCTCTGGTCGGGAGGTGTCATTACCACATCTGGCGAGGTATTGCCTTGTTGCTACGACAAGGCGCACACTTATTCTTTCGGCAATATCCATACTGCTTCTCTTTCTACACTATTCCGTTCCGATAAAGCAGATACTTTCCGCCAATCTGTTCTCCATAACGAAGACATTACCATCTGTCGTAACTGCAACCGATAGTTGGAATCTTGTGTCAACTATCGGATAAACACCGTATATTCACAGGGGAATCACCTACTAATCACCCACTCTTGATAAATGGAAGTAAGCAGAAAGTTCTTGGGTGGTAGGTAAGGCGGCATGATCGCTAAACCATTGGTCAAGATCCATTTGCGGGTCGCCGAGACGGTCGCGTATTTTCTGGCGGCGGTTCCAAATGGTACGATCGGATATATTGAGCAAAAACGCAATATCGCTATTGCAGAAACCAAGGACACCAAGAACTATCACCTGCTCATCTTGGGTAGTGAGCAGCGGATGTTCAGTTCTCAAATGCTCAAGCAATCCTCCATACAACGCATTAAAGTTTTGTCGCAACTCTTGCCAGTTTTTTTCTTTTGTAAAGACGATTTGCTCCAAATAATCTCTTACTTCCCGCGGCAGTTTAGCGGAAATATCCTCTACGTGCAAGTGCTTTGCCATATCCATACGCTGGTGAAGTTGTTGGCGCAAAGCATTTCGTTTCTCGTTTAATTATGCGTTCAATGCGAGGATATTTGCCTGCATAGCTTGCTCTTTTTGCCGATGAAGCATACGTTTGTAGTGGTAGATAAAGAGAACTATTAGCAGGATGATGATAAAACCGGACGCACCTGCACCGATGGTTATCCACAGGCGTTGGCGGCTAATCGTCAGCCGGAGCGTCTTTTGCTGCTCTTTCTCGAGGTCGTATTGACGAGATATAAGGTAGGTGCGAACATGGGCATCTTGTTTTACCCGTTGTCGAAACTGTCTATACACTTGTTGCAACAAATCATAAGCAAGCGCGGGTTCGTTTTCTTGATAGAGAAGTTGGCTTTGCAAATCATTGTATTTCTCACGGCTCCAATCCAAAAATGCCGTATCTTGGGAGAATAATTGCAGATAAGTTTGAGCTTTTTCTGCCTCTCTATGTCGGATATAGTATTCCGTCGGATAGTGGGCATAACGAGTTTTATACAGCGAATCTACAAGATACAAACTAATCTTCAGCAGGCTGTCAGGTGGACATAGTTTAAGATTATATTCTTTTTGCCAAAGTGTACTCAGATAGACCAATGTGTCATGCTGCTGAAGTGCATAATCCATTGCCATATCATAGTATATGGTTTGCGTACTATCATTGCTTTCCGATAACATTCGTGCAATATCCCGACAACAATATGCAGCACGCTTTGTATCGCCGGCTTGTTGATAATAAGGTAAGGCTTGCAGGTATTTTTCCAATGAAAGGTGGAACAATATTTCGCTCTCAAAAAGTTATTATCTATGAAATGATGTTTACAGAAGATTTGCTTTTAAGACTTGCTGCTGAAGATTGAATCTTGTTATGTAGTGTGCATTTCCTATATGGCATTTGCACACACTACACCATATATGACAAAATATGAAACCACCGAAAGCGTATTTGCAGGTGGTGTGTTGGAAATATTGCTTGCCGATTGGCAAACAGGCGAATACATATTGCGTTTGCAAGACAAAGAGAATATAGTACAAGGAGAGTTTGCTCTCCAATATCAACATTAACCAACTAAAATACTTTCTAAAATGAAAAAAAGTTCTTTTTAGCAGTTTGGCACTATGTTTGATAGTGTCG
>USNU01000104.1 GCA_900556095.1 uncultured Bacteroidales bacterium
GGCAAGCCGTTGCCCTTTGTGTTGTCCGAAATTGAATATCTCGTATCCGTCTTTGTCGTAGGCAATGCGCCCTGCAAAGTCCGCAAAGCGTACGCTCCCTGCCGAATAGTCCGCCAATCCCTCTATGGTATCAGGCAGGTCATACCGCTCCAACTGTGCCATCAGCACCTCGTAGGTCGCCATCGTATCAGCGTTGGCGGAATGAGCGTTTTCCAATTGCTTGCCGCAGTAGAAACGATAGGCTGCCGACAGGTTGCGCTGTTCGTTTTTGGTGAAAATCGTATAGGCATCCACCATATTACGGCGTTTGAGGTCGATGTTTACACCTACCCGTAGAAACTCCTCCGCCAGCAGCGGTACATCGAAATGGTTGCTGTTGTATCCTGCCAAATCGCTGTCTTTCAATACATCCGCTATCTGGTGTGCTATTTGGCGGAAGGTCGGACAGTCTGCCACGTCCTCGTCGGTTATACCATGTATGGCGGTCGAAGTCTCTGGGATATGCATCGGAGTCTCCTCTACCAGCGGCTTGCCAAAGGGATCGGATATGTGCCGGATAATGGTCGGTTTGACGCGCAAGGTCTTCCCCTCGGCGTTGCCGTTTGGGAAGACCTTGTAATAACTAATCTCGACAATCCTGTCTGTCGATATATTTAGTCCCGTTGCCTCCAAATCAAAGAAGACCAATGGGCGACTTAGTCTCAATTTCATCTACAATTTTACAAATTGTACATCTATAAAGGTTATATCAGTCGTTAAGCAGCATCGGCATCAAGAGCAGCAACAGGTCTTGGTTCTCCTCATTCTCGGTCGGTAAAATCAGTCCGGCACGCGCAGGATCGGCCAATTGCAATTTCACGTCAGTGGAGGAGATGGCATTCAGAATCTCAATTAGGAACGGTGCCTTAAAACCGATAGACATCGGCATCCCGTTGTACTCGCAGGCAATCGTTTCCTCTGCACTGGTCGAGAAATCAATATCCTGTGCCGAAATTTTAATCTGGTTCTCGCTCAACGCCAATTTTAGCAACGATGTACCCGTATTGGCAAACACAGCCACGCGCTTGCAAGCATTGATAAGTGTCTGACGATCAACCATTACCACGTTCTGGTTGTTCTGCGGGATAACGGCATTGTAGTTCGGGAAACGCCCCTCAATCTGGCGACAAACCACTATCGTCTGTCCGAACTCAAACTTCGCATTCTTCTGCCCGAAAGTGATAACTACTTCATTGTCATCTTTGCCTAAGATGTTTTTCAGCAGTGTGGCGGGTTTCTTCGGCAGAATGAAACTGATGGGTTCTGCTGCGGAAACGGAGGTGTTGGTGTAGCGGACAAGGCGGTGCGCATCGGTAGCCACCATAGTAATCTTGTCGGTAGCAATATCAAAGAATATACCGTTCATCACAGGGCGCAACTCGTCGTCTGCTGTGCAGAAAATGGTCTTATTGATGGCGTCAAGCAGCATCTTCGACGACATCGTCACCGAGTGTGTATCCTCTTCTGTGGCGGGCATCTCCGGGTACTCGTTGCCGTTCACGCCTACAAACGAATACGTACCGTTGGTGCTGACCATATTTACCGCAAAGTTCTGCTCGTCAATCGAGAAAGTCAGCGGTTGCTCCGAGAATTCTTTGAGTGTCTCGAGCAATAGGCGTGCCCCGCTGGCTACTTTTCCTGCACCCTCGGCGTTCTCTACATCAAGCGACGTGCGGATCGTGGTCTCGCCGTCCGAAGCCGTCAGCGTCAGTGTGCTGCCGTTCAGATCAAACAATACATCTTCCAATATAGCCAGACTGTTCTTCGAAGCGATTACACGGCTTACTGCTTGCAACTGCGCAAACAATTTTGTACTCGATACATTAAATTTCATATCTCTTGTAGTTTTTAGATTTCTATTATTTATAGGAAAATTATATGGATAATTAATGGTCAATTATATGTTCAAAAAAACAATTAACGACTGATTACACGATAATTAACGTTCCCTTTAGTTCGCAAAATTACTAATTTTATCTTGCATGTGCAAATTATTTGCCAAAAATACATCAGTTTGCCCCTTTTTCTTTTCCAAACGGATTATTTTGCGTACCTTTGCACTGCAAACCTATGAAAATTGGCATTTTCGACAGTGGCTACGGCGGTCTCACCATCTTGGACAAGATTCGTCGCGAGTTGCCGGAGTACGACTATATCTACTTGGGCGACAACGCTCGTGCGCCCTATGGTTCGCATTCTTTCGAGGTCATCTACCAATACACCTTGCAAGCCGTCCGCTATCTCCTGCAACACGATTGTGCATTAGTGATTCTCGCCTGCAACACCGCCAGTGCCAAAGCCCTGCGCACTATCCAGCAACATGACCTGCCCGCCTTGCGTCTGGGAACGGAAGTGCCTAATGTTCTGGGAGTTATACGCCCTACCGTAGAGCAGGTTTTCTCCCTCACGCACAACGGACACATCGGAATACTTGGCACACAGGGCACTATTGACAGCCTCAGTTACCCCCTCGAACTGCAAAAGATTTGGGATAATCTGCCCATTCGTACATTTACAAAATTACAGATTTCGCAGCAGTCTTGCCCTTTGTGGGTGCCTCTCATCGAGTCGGGCGAACATCTCCACGAAGGGGCGGATTATTTTGTGAATCAGTACCTCAGTGCCCTCTTTGCGCAGGATCCGCTCATCGATACACTTATCCTCGGCTGCACGCACTATCCGTTGCTCAAACCAAAGATTGACAGTTGGTTAGCCTCGCACCACCCACAGGCGCATGCTATAGCGCAAGGCGACATCGTAGCCCGTTCACTGCGTGATTATCTCACACGCCACACTGCCATTCGCGAATCCCTCTCTTGCGGTAATACCTGCGAATATCTCACCACCGAGTCCGCCCGAAAATTTGCCGACTCCGCCTCCGTTTTCCTCTCCCTCCCCGTCCAAGCACACCACATCAGCCTGTAAACTGCGGTAATTATGAATTAAGAATTATGAGATTGCCTTTGATTTGAGATTGCTGAATCTCCCCTTAATCACCTGACACAGACAGCGGTAATTAAGAATTATGAGAGCATATTTAAGGTGATTACAAAAAGAAAAGTCAGGTGGATGTCGGGAGGATAGACACAAATTGAGGATAGACAATCAGAAACAACATCCGGTCGGCTCTTGTTGCCGTGTCGTTGCCGTAATTAACCTTACTTGTTTCGAGGAAATATAGGGGGATATGTTGAAATAGGAAATTATGCCTATTCGGCATTGTCGTCGGAAGGTTTCCGCGTGCGTTTTTTTGCTCGCGGGTGGGCAGCGTTGTATTCCTCGCGCGCCTGTTGGAAAGTAGTGTGTGTATAGATTTGCGTGGTCGAGAGACTGGAGTGCCCGAGCAATGCCTGTATGGTGCGTATGTCCGCTCCGTTGTTGAGCATGGTAGTGGCAAAGGTATGGCGCAGCACATGCGGCGAATGTTTCTTGAGTGTACTCACCTCGCCCATACGCCGCCGCACAATCGAATACAGCAAATCCGTACTCATCGGAGCAATACTCCCGTCCCGCCGCATCTTGCGCACTAAAAACGCAGGCGACGGGAATCCGTTCAGCAGTTCTGCCCGTGCGTCCAAGTACGTGCGTATCTGTTTGATAAGTGCTTCTCCGATAGGCACCACCCGTTCTTTCTTGCGTTTACCGAACACGCGTATCTGCTGTTGTCCAAAATCAATATCTGTATCTTTCAGCCCCTCTATCTCCGCCTCACGCATACCCGTCTGGTAGAGCATTTCGATAATCAGGCAGTTGCGTATCGACTCGAAATCGTCCGCAGCATCGTCCATCTCCGTGGCATGCTCCATTTCGGTGGGTTTGAAGAAAACAGGCAACGGTTTGTCCACTTTGGGCGGGACTACCTTGCGTGTAATATCGCGTTTTACTAGATCCAACGATAGCAAGAAATGATACAGACAATGCACACTCGTCAGTTTCCGGCGCAGACTGCGGGGACGGTTGTGTTTCTCTTCTGCCAAATACAGCAACCAGCCTTTCACATCGCTCTCGTCCACCATCTTGGGGTCGAACTCCGAAAAATCGTTTAACCCCAAGAACATACAAAAATCTCGCAGATCATCGTGATAAGCCTTCACGGTGTGCTGCGAGTATTTTTTTTCGATGGCAATATAGTCCAAAAACTTCTGTATCACCTTGATTACGCATTACGCGTTGCGTATGACGCATGGTGTATTAAATCTCTTTTCCAACCTCATCGGTGGTCTCGAAGGGGAACAGACCAAACAACTCGGCATCTATCTGGTCAGTGATTTTGCGGAAGTCGTCGGGATTCTCTCCGAACTTCACATTGTCGCCGTCCACAATCAGCAATTTGCCCTTGTACTCACTAATCCACTTCTCGTATTTGTCGTTCAGACCTTGCAGATAGTCGATACGCATGCTTGCCTCGTACGCACGCCCGCGTTTTTGTATCTGTGCCACCAATGTGGGAATAGAGGCGCGGATATAAATCATCAGGTCGGGCATTTTCACAAGCGACATCATCAGGTCGAACAAATCTTGATAGTTGTCAAAATCGCGGTCGGACATAAACCCCTGGTCGTGCAAGTTGGGCGCAAAGATACGCGCGTCCTCATAGATAGTACGGTCCTGAATGATATACTCATTCGATTTGGAAATCTCCACCACGTCCTTGAAACGCTTGTTGAGGAAGAATATCTGCAGATTGAACGACCAACGCTTCATATCGGCGTAGAAATCCTCCAAGTAGGGATTAAACTCCACCGTCTCAAAAGCGGGTTTCCAACCATAATGTTTAGACAACATTTTTGTCAGGGTTGTCTTTCCGCAACCGATATTTCCTGCTATCGCTATATGCATATATTTGTGATTTATAGTTTTCTTTGTTAGACCCCCTCTAACTTCCCCTTCAAAGGGGGAGGAACCAGAGCATCTGAAAAATGATGGACTATACCCTGCACTCCCCTCCTCTGAAGGAGGGGCGGGGGAGGTCTCGGGGGTATTGGTTCTTAAAACAACCCGAACAACTGTGCGTCAATCTTATCCACAATATATCGGAAATCCTCCGGATTATGCTCAAAATCAAGGTTATCCGACTCTATCACTAATACTTTGCCATCGTACAGATGGTAGATAAATTCCTCGTACCGCTCATTCAAATCCTTCAGATAATCAATCTGCATTCCCTTCTCGTAGTCGCGCCCGCGTTTCTGAATCTGTGCTATCAGACTCGGCACCGACTTTCGCAGATAAATCATCATATCGGGGCGTTTCATCTTCAGTTTCATCAACTCGAACAACTCCATATATGTATTGTAATCGCGCTCTGAGAGGTCTCCGCGACGATAGTTGTTCGCCACAAACACATACACTCCCTCAAAGATGCTCCGGTCCTGCACTATCGTTTGTTTCGCCTGCTGCACTGCCAGCATATCCTTGAACCGCTCTTTCAGGAAGTAGGTCTCCAGGCAGAACGACCAGCGCGGAATATCGGTGTAGTAGTCCTCCAAATACGGATTGAACCGCACACTCTCAAAGCGCGGTTCCCACCCATAGTGCTTCGCCAACATCTTCGTCAGCGTCGTTTTTCCGGCACCTATATTTCCTGCTATCGCTATATACATAGTTCCGCCTGCAAAGTTAATCTTATTTTGCTAATCTTGCAAATTTCTGTCGTAATTTCTTTATTTGCCGCCGTCATATAACATATACGACGCCCATATCTCATAATATCTTTGTGCTATCAGGTATAGGTGATTGATAGGTGATTAATAGGTGATTAATAGGTGATTCAGCCGTCAATACTGATTGAATAGGCAACAAAAAAGCAGAGACATCACATCTCTGCCTTTGCGGAAAGAGAGGGATTCGA
>USNU01000105.1 GCA_900556095.1 uncultured Bacteroidales bacterium
GACGACAACGGAGTATTCAACTTCGAGGGCGGCTGCTATGCAAAAGTTATCAACCTTGACAAAGAGAGCGAGCCGGACATCTACAATGCTATCCGTCGCGATGCTCTCCTTGAGAACGTAACTGTTGACGCAGAGGGGAAGATTGATTTCGCTGATAAGAGTACAACGGAAAATACACGTGTATCGTATCCTATCTATCATATCAACAATATCGTTAAACCGATTTCAGCAGGTCCTGCAGCGAAGAATGTTATCTTCTTGTCGGCTGATGCTTTTGGCGTACTTCCTCCAGTATCGATTCTGACTCCGGAGCAGACGAAGTACTATTTCTTGAGCGGTTTTACTGCTAAGTTGGCAGGAACTGAGCGCGGTATCACCGAGCCTACTCCCACTTTCTCGGCTTGCTTCGGTCAGGCATTCCTCGAACTCCACCCGACCAAATATGCTGAAGAGCTGGTTAAGAAAATGGAGAAATCCGGTGCGAAAGCATATCTCGTCAATACCGGTTGGAATGGTACGGGAAAACGTATCTCTATCCGTGATACACGTGGTATCATTGATGCTATTCTCGGTGGCGACATCCTTACTGCACCGACCAAGAAGATTCCGTATTTCAATTTTGAGGTTCCTACCGCTTTGCCGGGTGTAGATCCTGCTATTCTTGATCCGCGCGACACCTACAAAGATGCTGCCGAGTGGGATGTTAAGGCTAAAGATTTGGCTGGTCGTTTTATCAAGAACTTTGTTAAGTACGAGACCAACGAGGCTGGTAAAGCCCTTGTTGCTGCCGGTCCACAACTCTAATCAAGTAGTTGCTCAATGCAATTATATTGTCCACAGGCTGCCCGAAAAGGCAGCCTGTTTTTTGTATATGTCACTGCTTTTTAGAGTGGAAACTTAAAATTATTTGTAAGTTTCGGAAAAAAGTTGTACCTTTGTGCGCTTTTTGTATGCACATACTGCATACGGCTGAAGAAATAAATAATAAAACACAAATAGATTATGCAAAACAAATGGCTTGTTAGATTTATGGCGGTAATCCTATTCTTGGTGTGCGCCTTCTACCTGTCGTTCTCTATTGTTACTTCTCACTACGATAAGAAGGCACAAGAGTATGCAGGAGACAATGCTGCAAAAGAGTACGTTTATCTCGACTCTATTGCTGCAAAGAAAGTATGGTTTGGCTACACCCTGAAAGAGTGCCGCGAGAAAGAGATTAACCTCGGTCTTGACTTGAAAGGCGGTATGAACGTTACCATGGAGGTCAGCGTTCCTGACATTATTCGTGTACTCTCCGGCAACAACACTACCGAAACTTTCACCAAGGCTATGGCTTTGGCACAAGAGAAACAGAAATCCAGCGGTACCGATTTTGTTACACTCTTTATCGAGTCGTTCAAAGAGGTGGACCCCGATGCACAGTTGGCAAGTGTGTTCTCTACTTTTGAACTCAAAGACAAGGTGAATTTCAACTCGACCAATGAGGATGTTGAGAAAGTAATCCGCGAAGAGGTGGATGGTGCGGTGAATAATTCGTTCAAAGTACTTCGTACTCGTATTGACCGCTTTGGCGTGGTACAACCGAATATCCAGAAACTCTCCCAGCCCGGTCGTATTTTGATTGAGTTGCCGGGCGTAAAGGAGCCGGAGCGTGTTCGCAAACTTCTCCAAGGGTCGGCTAACCTCGAGTTCTGGGAGACCTACGACCTTGCAGAGATCCTGCCTCAACTTGTACAAATCAATAGCGAGTATGCGCAACTCAATGCTGCTACAGAGGATGCGGCGCAAGCAACCCCGACAACTGCGCCACAGGAGATTACCGCCGATGGCGATATCGCTGACATTGTGGATGGGCTGCAAAACGATTCTGCTGAGGTAAGTCAGGAGAAACAATTGGAGCAATACAAGAAGCAGAACCCGCTCTTTGCTGTGCTCAACCCCGCTGTTAATCAAGCAGGTCAGGCCTACCGTGGTCCTGTGGTAGGTATGGTTCACTACACCGATACTGCTGCTGTTAGCGCAATGCTCAACTCGCAGATTGCCAAACAAGTACTGCCACGCGATCTGCGTCTGGCTTGGACGGTGAAGGCTATTGATGAGGCTGGCTCGGTTTACCAACTGGTAGCACTTAAAGCACAACGCGATGGTCATTCGTCGCTCGAAGGTGATGTCATTACTGACGCTCGTGCTGACTTCTCGCAGGCCAGTGCCTATGCGAATGTCTCGATGTCAATGAACGCCGAAGGCGCAAAGGCTTGGCAGCGTATTACTAAAGAGAACATCGGTAAGTCCATCGCAATTGTATTGGATGGGTTTGTGTATAGTTTCCCGACTGTGCAGAACGAGATATCGGGTGGTAGTAGTGAAATCACCGGTAATTTCACTGTTGAGGAGGCAAAAGACTTGGCTAACACTCTCAACTCCGGTAAGATGCCGGCTCCCGCACGGATTATCCAGGAGGATGTGGTAGGTCCTACGCTGGGTAAAGCAGCCATCAACGATGGCCTGTGGAGTTTTGCACTCGGTTTCCTCCTTATCTTAATTTATATGGTATTCTACTATGGTTGGATTCCGGGGCTTATAGCCGATGCGGCTTTGTGCTGCAACATCTTTCTCTTGGTAGGTATCCTGGCTTCTTTCTCTGCCGTATTGACTCTGCCGGGTATTGCCGGTATCGTGCTGACACTGGTGGACGCCAACGTGCTGATCTATGAGCGTATCCGTGAGGAAATGCGTGCCGGTAAGAGCATGCGTCAGGCTATTGATGTCGGTTTCAAAAACGCCATCTCCGCTATCGTTGATGCTAACGTTACCAGTTTCTTGACGGGTGCCATTCTTGCTATCTTTGGTACAGGTCCTATCAAGGGTTTCGCTGTCACTTATATGATTGGTATCATCTCGTCGTTCCTGACCGCTGTGTTCATCACCCGTCTGCTTCTTGACGACTATGCAAGCAAAGAGAACGCCAAGGAGTTGTCTTTTGCTACTCGTATGACCAAGAATTTCTTGCAGAATACCAAAGCGGATATTGTTAAGTTCCGTAAATATGCATATATTATCTCGGGTGTGCTGATTATCTTTGCTATCCTCGGTCTGGAGCCGCATGTGTTCGGTAAACTTAACCTTGGTATTGACTTTTCCGGTGGACGCAACTACGTGGTGCGCTTTGCAGAACCTGTAAATACAGAGGATGTTCGTGAGTCGCTTGACGATGTGTTTAAGGGGCACCTTGATGGCGACGAAACCTACTCGCTTAATGTTATTACCATTGGTAGTTCGAACCAGATCCGCGTCTCGACCAACTATCGTATTCAAGATAACTCCGATGATGCTGATGCACAGATTGAACAAATGCTCTATGATGGCTGTAAACCATATTTAGGCAATGTAACGTTTGACGAGTTCCGCTCTACGGAGGTTAACCCCGAAGTGGGTATTATGCAGTCGCAAAAGGTAGGTCCTGCTGTAGCGGATGATATTACCACTGCTGCCATTTGGGCTATCTTTGCTGCTTTGATAGGTATCTTTATCTATATCTTGATTCGTTTCCGCAATTTTGCTTACTCGGTAGGTGCTATTGCTGCCCTTGCTCACGATACGATTATCATCTTGGGTCTGTATGCTGTTTTGTGGAAGGTGATGCCGTTCTCTATGGAGATAGACCAATCGTTTATTGCGGCTATTCTGACCGTTATCGGTTACTCCATCAATGCCTCGGTGGTTATCTTCGACCGTGTGCGCGAGAACAATCAACTCTATCCGAAGCGTGATCGAAAAATCAATATTAACAATGCTATCAACTCGACATTCGGTCGTACGTTCTCTACCTCAATGTCCACCTTGGTGGTATTGTTGGCTATTTTCTGCTTCGGCGGTGAGACCATTCGTGGTTTCGTCTTTGCTCTTGTGATGGGTGTTATCGTTGGTACCTACTCTTCTGTATGTATTGCTTCGCCTTTGGCTTACGATATTACCAACGCAATGGATAAGCGCAAAGCAAAAAAGGCTACAAAAGTTGCTGTCAAGGCATAAGATAGGTTAGAATAATAACCTTAACAAAAGAGAGATTGTCTATTGATTTAGGCAGTCTCTTTTTTTATTTGAATTATTGTACTGTCCAATAACAAATGCAATCTTGTGCAAGGTTAGGAAAAATAATTGAAGAAGCAATCAAGAGGTGTCATCAAATTCAATTCTTCTTGTGGTCTTCTATTGGTTTTTTCTGAATGTTCATGATTTTCGAGTCAGAGAAATGTGTAAAATCCACTCCTCTTGGTATGTATTTTCGTATAAGTTTATTGGTGTTTTCAATGCACCTTTTTTGCCCGTTGGTATGCGTTGCATTAGCAGCATATTGTTAATAATGTTTGGTATAGTTTTTGCAGTATATCTATTATACTTCTTGCTGACAAGTCTATGTTATTTGTATATGATTCGTATGTGATTCGTATGTGATTAGGCTGTTTTTACTTGTATTATAGCGAGTTACCATACACAGAATAAGTAATGGATAATTTAATAAAATAAACTATATATAAATCTAATTTAATAATATAAAAACACTATGGCAACTGTAAAATTAGAAGTCCCGTTTGAGTCCATCCATGGCAAACTTACCCAAAACTCCAACATTATCTACCGGCGCAAAACCACACGCAATCATAGCGGTAATGTGATACGTGAATGTGCCCAAGAAGCGTACGTCATCACCAAACCGCGCAACTGGAAGAGTAACCCGCCCCAAGGGGCTGAATTGGAGAAAATCAACCGCTTTCGTACGGCCTGCCGACTGACAACCGAACAACTCAATAATCCCCTTATGCGTGCCGAATGGGAAAAGCGCTTCCTGGCACAGCAGCAGACACCCGATGCCGATGCGCCTTTCGACCCTCGCACCGGCAAGCGCAAACAGTACGGCTCTCTCTGGAACTATACACGTGCCGTCATCCTCCGTTCGCTCCAATCCAATGCACTCAAAGACAAATAAACGCATTGCCGCTTTGTCGGAAAAGCATTACCCTTTGGATATATCAGAAAAAAAGCGTAACTTTGCAGGCTCGTAGGGTGGGGGAATCAACCTGCCGCATAGAAGACTAATATATGACTATCCTTTGTATAGAAACCAGCACCAATGTGTGCAGTGCAGCCGTTACTATCGGCGGAGTACCGGTTGCCGAGCGTATCAGTAGGGAAGGCGGCAACCACGCCAAACTCCTGCCTGTCTTTATCGACGAACTGCTACAGGAAGTGCGTGCCAAAAGGCTTGAAATCGAGGGCGTTGCGCTCTCGGAAGGTCCTGGCAGTTATACCGGACTGCGTATCGGTACCAGTACTGCCAAAGGGTTGTGCTATGGGCTGAATATACCGCTCATTCCTGTTCCTACACTGCAGGTGTTGGCTGCTTCGTGTGTGGCGAAGCAGGGTGAACAACTGCAGGAAAACGCTTTGCTTTGTCCGATGATGGATGCACGCCGTATGGAGGTCTATACCGCCCTCTACGACGAGGAATTGCATATTGCAAAAGAGGTGGAAGCCCGTGTAATAGACAACCCGCAATGGTTGTTAGACACTGCTAAACACGTGTATTATTTCGGCGATGGCGCAGCCAAATGCCGGGAGGTGCTCAGTGCCCCTTCTCTGCATTATATCGCAGACATCGTTCCGGAAGCCGGGTATATGGGTTTGCTTGCCGAGCGTATGCTGATGGACGGCTATAAGGGGGCTGATGTAGCATACTACGAACCATTTTATCTCAAAGAGTTTATTGCGGCTCCATCCCATATAAAGGGACTATAATCCATGTATCAAAAGAACAGACATATCGCTTTTGCAACAGGCTTGACGCTTGTTGTGTTGCTCTGTGGCTG
>USNU01000106.1 GCA_900556095.1 uncultured Bacteroidales bacterium
TTCCAGACCTTTGAAGGTCTTGGCTACCATCTGAAATTCTTCGTTGTTATTCATATCTTCTAAAAATCTCGCAAAGGTACTGCTTTTTTCTGATAGTAGCAATATCCGCTCTTATTTTGCAGTAGGGCAGACAGCCGCTTTCTTTGTTTTTATCACTCTATTTATCAGTTTGGTTTAGTATCGGGTAAACACTGCGATAAGGGTATTATAAGAGTATTATAGGAGTTGCTGAATGTACCGTTTATCAACCGTGTATCTACCGTATATCAACCGTGTATCTGCCGTAAAAATATCGTAGTGGTCGGCGTGAGGACTGAGACCTCCCGCTACCTCTGATTGTGGAGTGCTGATTTTTCTTCGCTTTCAAAGGAGGCTCTGCAGCCCCTATAAAGTGTGCAGTATGTGCAAAGTTTTGCGTTTTGTCAATTTTTACACAACAAAAAACAATACGTAACACACTCTATTCAATAAAAAGCCGTACTTTTGCACCGTTCTTAAAAACGGACGTATGGACATATGTTGTTTGTACCAATGGTATGCAACATAGCAATTTGCTAACTCAATTTTATTTACTTAATATCAAAATTAAACATCATGAAAAAAATCAAACTCTTTACCCTCGCCCTTGCCGCCCTCTTTGCAGGGTATGTGTTGGCAGCGGATTATGCACCGACAAAGGTATTCTCTGTCGGAAATGAAACTACTTTAGGTGCTAAATGGGCAGATAAAGGACAACCTGCTAATTATTTTGTCTCTGGAGATACCATAGTGTTTACTCCTTTTTTGTGTTATCAATCGGGCGGCGCAGGCAAACAAGAATGGACTGGAAATGCTGGAATGGGATCTACTGCTGCCACGTGGAAAGGAATGAAGTGTTTTAAGGGGAATATGGCATGGGGCACAGGAGATGCGGGAACCAAAACAGCCACCATCCGTAGCAATAGAATAGCTTATTATAATGTAACAAATTGTTTGAGCGTATTGGCTTTGGCGGATTTGAAAGGAAGTAATCGTGAGATGTATATTAAAGCCTATGAAATAGTGAACAATGTTGTTTCCACTGAGATTGCTAAGAGTGTTACGCGTTCGGAAAATGGTATTGGAGTTTTAGAATTGACGGGTTTAGATGCAGCAAAAGTTTATCAAATTCAGGTTCTAACCAATACAGGAAGCAATTCTAATTTCTATGAGGTTGCTTTTGTTGCAGCACCTGCGGCAACAAATATAGCCACTCTTTCTTCAATCACTATTGATGGTGAGGCATTGGAAGGTTTTGACCCTGCTACGGAAACGTATAATGTAGAATTGCCTTTTGGCACAACCACCGTTCCGACTGTTGCTGCTGTGGCTACATCGAAAAAAGCCAATGCAGTTGTTACGCCTGCTACTGCAATCCCCGGTGCAACCACGATTGCTGTGACCGCCGAAGATGGCGCTACTACCAAGACATACACTATCAATTTCACTACGGCGGCTTCTGCCAGCACGGATGCAACTCTGAGCACAATCACTATTGACGGCAAGGCTATTGCAGGTTTCAAATCGGACTCTATGACCTACGCTTACGAAGTGGCTTACAACTACGAGGCAGGTAAATTCCCCGTTGTGGCTGCCGTTGCCAATGATGAATCGGCAACTATTGCCTATACCCAAATTACCGCTTTCCCCGGCAAGGCGACTATTCTTGTTACCGCACAGGCAGGCAATACTCT
The DNA here is from genome assembly GCA_900556095.1 of uncultured Bacteroidales bacterium. Classification (GTDB taxonomy): domain Bacteria; phylum Bacteroidota; class Bacteroidia; order Bacteroidales; family Paludibacteraceae; genus Colicola. The sequence goes on from USNU01000106.1 coordinate 1,713, forward strand.
CACTTACACGATTGATATTACCAAAGCAACTGCCCCCAAGATTCTTTCGGAAGTAGTGTTCAGCAATGGCGCAAAGGGTGCTTCGCTCAATGGTGTTGTTCGCGTTCCGTATCTCGCAGGTACTGAGGTGCCTACCGTTGTGAGCGCAGTGGCTGCAGATGGTGCAACGGCAGTAGTTGCAGAAGATAAAAATTCAATCACAGTTACCGGTGAAGACAACACTACCCTTGTATATGCTATTGAGACAGTAGAACTTGCACTTGCAACATTGGGTACAGAGGAAGTTACTTTCACCGGTGAAGAAACTTATATTTTCGACCCCTATGGTTGGGACGCAAGCAAAGGTTGGAAATTTGCAAAGAGTGTAGAGGCTGCAGAGAATCACCGTGTGTCGGAAGGTCGTACACGAATCTATATGGCTCTTCCTGCAGCCAAAGAAGTGATTCTGACGTCGGGTACCGGTGGTGCACGTGCTATCAAGGTGTTCGTCAATGGTGTTGAGAAAACCGAGATTACTTCTACTGCAGAGGGCGGCAAAACAATTACGATTGCTTTGGATAGCAAGAATGCAAACTTCTTGGTAGTTGAGTCGAACCAAACAAAAGGTGATGGCGGTTTTACTAAAATTCAACTTGTACCGGCAGGCGAGACCGCTATTGACAATGCTGTCGTAGCCGAGAAAGCACAAAAGATGATTATCAATGGTCAGTTGGTAATTGTGAAAGACGGTGTTCGTTATAACGCACAAGGTGTACAATTGTAATAATGCGTAATGCATAATTAGTGCAACGCGCTATATAGTGTTCTCTCCCGCTTGATGATTTTAGGCGGGAGATTTTTTGTACCTATTTTTCTCCACTTAATATGTGTTTGGTTAATTTTGGGTAATTTCTGTCTTAAAAGATATGTGCATTTGTATGCTAAAACTTAATTATACGGATAATTTTATATGTCCTCATTTCGATTAATGTTATGCAAATGAGCCATTAACATCGGATTAACGGAAATTAATGAAGAATTATTGTGCTGTTTTTGGTTGCATAATCCGAAAAAAAGTAGTACCTTTGCACTCGATTTCTGATACTGCTCCAGCAACGGAGTATTAACGTTACTAATCATTCGGTATGAGTCTGTCCGGTTTTATTCGTATTCCTGCTTTGGTGGATATGCATGTGCATTTCCGAGAGCCGGGTTTTTCTCAGAAGGAAACAATCCTGAGTGGCAGTTCTGCCGCTATGTGTTCCGGCTACTCCGATGTATTTACCATGCCCAACCTCAATCCTGCTCCCGACAGTATTGACAACTTGAACATTCAAAAAGGGATTATTGCCCGCAATAGCCTTATTGGCGTGCACCCCTATGCGACTATCACCCTCGACCGTAAAGGCGAGGGTGAACTTGTTAATATAAAGGAGTTGGCTCCATTGGTGCCCGGCTTCTCGGACGACGGTTGCGGTGTGCAGAGCGAGGACCTGATGCGCCGCGCTATGGAGCAGTGTGCCGAGGCGGGGAGTATCATCGTGGAGCATTGCGAGGTGAACAGTCTGCTACACAATGGATATATACACGCAGGCGTGTATGCGCGTACGCACGGACATCGCGGTATCTGCTCCGAGAGCGAGTGGCGCGAAGTGGAACGCAATATCCGATTGAGCGAGGAGACAGGGTGTCGTCTGCATATCTGCCATATCTCCACCAAAGAGAGTGTGCAACTTATTCGCGAGGCGAAAGCGCGCGGGGTGAAAGTAACCTGCGAGACCGCTCCGCACTATCTGCTTCTGAATGAACGGTGCATGGGCGAGGACGGGTGCTGGAAGATGAACCCGCCTTTGCGAGGTGTGGACGACCAGATGGCATTGCTTGCGGGTATTCAGGACGGCACGATAGATGTGATTGCCACCGACCATGCGCCCCATACCGATGAGGAGAAAAGTCGCGGCTTGGAGCATAGCGCATTTGGTATCGTGGGTATAGAATGTGCTTTCCCGTTGATGTACACCTACTTGGTTCGCACGGGTTTCATCACGTTGGATAGGTTGGTGGAACTGATGTCCACCCGCGCCCGTGAGATAATGGGGCTTCCGATAGGCACTTCGTGGGCGACGTTTGAGGTGGAGACACCCTACGAAATCGACCCGCGCAAGTTTATCTCTAAAGGTCATTCCACTCCCTTTGCCGGTTGGCAGGTCTGCACCGAAACCATCTACAACGGGAAAGTGGTTTTCAAAGAAGCAACAGATAAGTAATTTCTTAATAATCAACAATATGCAAACTGCCGTTTTTGTCCTAATCTCCAATGAACCTATTGCAACTCGCGTGTACAAAATGCGACTTCGTGGAGCGACCGACAACATTCGTGCAGGTCAGTTTGTGGATATTGCCGTGCCGGAGCAGTACTTGCGCCGCCCCATCTCGGTCTGCGATGTGGAAGGGGATATGCTCACTATTATATATAAGGTGGTGGGTGAAGGTACGCGCAAGATGTCGTTGCTTCAAGAGGGTGCGACGCTGAATGTGCTGACGGGTTTGGGCAACGGGTACGACCTCGAAAAAGCCGGCGACAGGCCTCTACTGGTCGGGGGCGGAGTAGGAGTGCCGCCTCTCTATTTTCTTGCCAAGCAACTCCGCGCACAAGGCAAAACGGTGCGTGTGGTGTTGGGTTTCAATACCCGCGACGAGGTGTTTTATGAGAATGAGTTCCGCCAATTAGGGTGCGAGGTGAAAGTAACTACTGCCGACGGTTCTTACGGAACGAAAGGTTTTGTAACGGATGTTCTTCCCGCAGAAGAGGAGTCGCGGGGGGCTTGCTACTACTATGCTTGCGGACCTCTGCCTATGCTTCGCGCGTTGGTCGGGGTTGCGGGCACTCGTGGCGAGGTGAGTATGGAGGAACGAATGGGCTGTGGTTTCGGTATCTGCGTCGGTTGCAGTATAGAAACCAAAAATGGTATCAAACGTGTCTGCAAAGAAGGACCGGTGTTCCGCGCTGCGGAATTAAGTTTATAAGTTAATGAATTTATGTGTTTATAAGTTTATGCGTTTAACCATTTCAACCTATCAACGTTTTTAACTACTCATCAACTTATCAACCAATAAACCAATCAACTAAAAGGATGAATGACAGACTGAACATATCACTTTCGGGGGTAGAGATGAAGAACCCGATTATACCAGCGTCGGGTACGTGCGGTTTCGGCCAGGAATTGAGCGAGTGCTACGACCTGAATGTCCTCGGTGCTATCTCTTGCAAGGGAACCACCCGCGAGGCGCGCTACGGCAATCCTCTGCCACGTATCGCCGAGTGTGGCAACTATGGTATGATTAACGCTGTCGGCTTGCAGAATCCGGGCATAGAGGAGGTGATTGTCAGTGAGTTACCCGCGCTGCGAAAGATATACAGTGGTCCTATTGTAGCCAACATCAGTGGGTTCTCAATCGACGACTACGCGTACACGTGTGCGCGTATAGATAAGGAGACGGACGCGGCAATCCTTGAGGTGAATATCAGTTGCCCCAATGTGCACAATGGGGGTATGGCGTTTGGTACAAGTGCGGAGGCAGCAGCGGAGGTTACGCGTGCGGTCAAAGCGGTAACGACCAAGCCCGTCTATATGAAACTTCCGCCCAATGTAACTGATATTGTGTCGATTGCGCGTGCGTGCGAAGACGCGGGAGCCGACGGACTCTGCCTCATCAACACTATGTTGGGTATGCGTATTGATATTCGCCGTCGCCGTCCTGTGTTGGCAAACCGCTATGGCGGCTATTCGGGTAATGGTATCTTCCCGGTGGCACTCCGTATGGTGAATCAGGTGGCGCAAGCGTGCCATATTCCGATTATCGGCTGTGGCGGTGTGAGCCGTGCGGAAGATGTGATAGAGATGATGATGGCGGGTGCCACAGCGGTGGAAGTGGGGGCTGCCAACTTGGTCAATCCCACCGTGTGCAAAGACATCATCGACGCCCTGCCTGAGTTGATGAAAGAGTTGAAAATCAACAATATAGCGGACATCATCGGTGCGTGTGTGAATCGTTAATCGTCAAATTGTAAAACAAAGATATGAATAGAGATGTAATCATAGCCTGCGATTTTGCTTCGGCAGAGGCTACGTATGCTTTCTTTGGCAAGTTCACCGAGGAAAAAACTTTT
>USNU01000107.1 GCA_900556095.1 uncultured Bacteroidales bacterium
GAGGGCAAAGAGGTGGTGCAACTCTATGTCTCTGATCGCAAGTCATCGCTTGTCCGCCCCGTCAAAGAACTGAAAGCCTTTGAGAAAATATCTTTGCAACCGGGTGAAACAAAGACCGTATATTTCACCATTACCGATGATATGCTCTCCTATTTTGAGCCTGACTTGCACAAATGGACGCTCGAATCCGGTACTTTCGACCTTCTCATTGGTAGCAGTAGTGCCGCCATTCATGCCTCCCTTCCTTACAAACGATAGTCAAATCAAGGTACAATAAAAATACGTGTTGTTTCTTTGGAACAGGCTGCCGGACATTCATCGGGCAGCCTGTTCTTTTGTTGTTATGACAAAATGTTTCGTATCGTCAGAGAATAATGGGCTAACGTTGTTCTCAATTTTTCGTTCCGCCTATTCGCCTTCCTGTCGTATCATAAATTACGCCATTTCGTACAATATATATCTGATTACCTATCAGTATCTTATAGGTGGCAGATGTGTCGGCTCCCTCTCCTATATAAGTAGGTGTACCGTGTCCGCCTACAAACAGGGCAATATAGGTCTTGTTTCCTTTTACTTGTACTTTGCGTGGGTTGTCCGTGTTGCCGTCGTCCCATTGTAGGAATCGGTTACTGCCTTTCGGAGTGGCACTTATTACGGCTATGGCGTTGGGGGCATATATACCGCCGCCGCTTACTTGTCCCATATCGGGCGTGGCACTCTGTACGGTTATAGTATAGCGGATAGCCTCGAAATAGGCGGTAAAGAGAGTGTCTGAAGTAAGGCGCACTTTACGCTCTATGTCCGTATTATAGTCCGACCAGCGCACAAAGCGGTAACCGTCTTCGGGTATTGCACGCAGCATCACATCGGTGCGATAGGGATAATTGCCGCCGCCTGTTACACGTCCGATCATTGTGTCTGCCGGCATGGCGGTCAGATTGAATACTTTCGGTGCAAAGAACGCAGTATAAGTAGTGTCTTGGACGGCAACCACAGTGCGTACTGCGTCTTCGTCACCATCGCTCCAACGTGCAAAACTATAGCCATAGGTGGCTTTAGCGCCAATCTTTACCCGTTTACCCTCAACGCATATTGCCGAACCATAAGCTTTGCCCATCGTTTTATTGGCTGACACGGCATGGATATGTACGGCTTTCATTGCGGGGTCATCGGGGTGCAGTGGATCGAAATCGTCATCAGGGGCAGAAAGGGCTTTTGCGGTCAGTATGACATCTTTCGTACCAATGGTATATGTGAGTTCTGTTGTGGTGGAAAGCAGCGAATCCCCCTCGTACCATCCGTCAAACACATAACCTACAGCCACAGCGGCACGTAGGGGAAGGATGGTTCCTGCAGGATAGGTTCGTCCCGAACTGAAGTTAAACGTTACCGCTTCCTCGGGGGTGGAAACCAGTTCCAGTCGGCTGTGAATAATCCGTCTTGCCCGCAGGGTAAACGTCGCATCTTTTTTCTCAACAATATAGGAAAATGCAGTGGTCGGTGCTACCGGCTCATCGTCTTTGTACCAGCCTTCAAATACATAATCCGCATTCATGGTGGCGCGGATAATCAGTGTGTCCCCCTCTGGGTATCTGTCTTCCGTGGGAAGGTTCAGTTCTGCTGCCCCGTCTGGCTCGCAAACCAAACGTACTATACTGGTCAGTTCTGTGGCAGGGTCATCGGGGTGATGCGGATCAAAATCGAACACTGCCACAAATGCGGCATCGTAATCCCCAACCGTATAAGTGAATGTGGCTTGATCGGTGTAGTAATCTCCGTTGAGCGTCCAGTGCGAGAATACATAATCCGCATAGGCGGTGGCGGATATCTCCACCATCTCGCCGTTGGTATATCGTCCGCCGGAGGTGGACACTTCTCCCGCTTGTGTATCATCGGGCGAAATGGAAATAGTATAATGGGGTGTATGGGTGAAAAATGCCGTCAGGGTAACATCTTCGGCTCCCATCGTGTAGGTGCACTCCTTTTCGTGTGAATAGATTTGTCCGTCAAGCGACCAGTATAGGAAATGATAGTCGGTATTTGGCGTGCAACCTATATTCACCACGTTGTTCGGGTAGTAATCCCCTGCGCCGACCAACGTAGCGGCTCCTGTCGGATTTGTCAAAAGGTGCAGACGGTGTGTCGCTATTTGTGTCAGGTGTGCCACAAAAGTTGTGTTTTTAGGCGTGACGGTATAGGTGAATTGGGTATCTTCGGAGCAACGTACACCATCCTGTGTCCAATACTCGAACTGGTAACTTTCCGCAGGTGTACAGCCGATGAGGACGCTTGCGCCTATGGCAAACGTACCTCCCTCGGATACTGTCGCACTTTCTGCCGGATCGACACCTACGCTTACCTTGTATGCGGTAGCGGGGTCGGGCGGCAAGATAGGGTCGAAATCGTCCTCCTGCTGCGCTCGCACAGGTAAAGTTCCCAAGAGCGCAACAAAGCACAGGTATATGATGAAACGATATTTCTTCATTACCGGTACCTTATTTTACTATATATTTTTCTGCATTGCTGCCTGCTACAACCATATATACGCCTGCCGGTAACGGCAACAGACCGTTTTCTACACCGCTGGCAACCAACATTCCTGCTGCGTTATATATTGTTATAGGCTTGTTCCCCTGTATATATAGTCCGTTTTCGGCGGGGACTACACGTACATCATTGGTTGCATTGTCAATGTCTTGTGGAATACGGCTGCGCACAAGGGCAAAACGGCTTGTGTGCATACCTGCGCTTGCGGAGAATATATAATCGCCGTCGGCAAAATCATGCAGGCGGTCTTGGTCGCGGTCAAGCAGGTAGAAGGCGGTGTCCATACGTGCTGTGGAAAGAGTGTTCCCGCCTTGGGCAGACGCACGCCCAATTCAATCGTTCCCGTACCCATCGGACGTTCATTGATGGCATACTCTATATTCTCATTGTCGTAGGAGAAGATCTGTGGCACGCCGTTGTCCGTCGTCAAAAATTTTGCAGCGTCCGCCCCAAGGTCATACCCCAAACCTGCCCCGTCGTTAATCACGATGCGGGTGTTGTCGCTCGCCGTTTCCGATGCCAGTATCAGGTTGATTATTGCACGCTCTTTGTCTTGCTTTGGTGTGCGTCCTGCTACTTGTCTGCGCTGCTTGTGTTGTTCGTCCATCTGTTGTTTGGTCATCGCCTTGCTGCGGTCAAAGGCCAATTTCGCATCTTTCTCCTCGGCGTTTTGCAGGAAGAATCCCTCGTAGGGCGAGAAATAGTACTCGTCATCGCCGGGGCGCACGGTGCGGTAGTTGCCTGTCGCCACATCCCATATCGTGATAGGTGCGGTGGTGTTAAGGTCCTCGATATTGTAGTACCCGAGGAACGGGTTGGAAGCATAGTTCCAACTCTTGTTATTTGCCTTGTCCGATGGGAAGAACTTCAAAATAATCTGTTCTATTAGGCTGCAGAAATCGGGTGAAGGTACCACTATGGATATGTCGCCGCTTGTTGCAAAGTTGAATTGGAAGATATATCCGTGTCCGGGGTATAGATATTCCTGATCTTTCGGCACGCGTTTCCAGCCCGTAGTGTCGCGATCGGCGCGTATCTGCCCGTCGTACTCGTAAATGACGTACTTCGCATTTGCATATATATCATCTATGCGCACCTCAAACGGGAAACCTAAGAAATACCATTTCTTACCCATAATGGTAATGTTCTGTATCAGCGAGTCCACACGCAGGTTGCACCCCGCAATTACTGCTCCCCATGCCTCGTCGCCGTCGCTGCCGATCACTATATTGCCTATCCCAGTGGTGTCGCATACGCCTTCTTCCACTGTCAATCCCGCACCCGGATATAGCATTGCATTAGGGTTCCCCTTTAGGGGATCGTCTTCGCAACGTATAGTGATGTCTCCTGTTCCATAGAAATCGTCATATACAAAATCCTTGTCCATTCGCTTGCGGTGAATAAACTGCGACCATTGTGTGTCGTATAGGTATTTCATCTCCGTATCTTCTACATTGGGTACATAGAGTGTCGCATTGGCGTTCGCATAGGGCGAGAACGTGTTCTGCCCGATTTTAAACGGGTCAAATAGGTAACTATATACGCTTTTTACTTGGCAGTCCTTGAACGCATAGTCTTCTATATTTGTTACCAGACCGGGTATATCTACATTGCGCAGATTCGTACAGTCTGCAAACGCATGATGCCCGATCTTCGTCAGTTTCTTCGGAAATTGTACATTATCCAAGTTCGTGCACACTATAAACGCATTTGACGGCACCTCGGTCAGCGTGTTCGGCATCGCTACAAACTTCAGCCCCGTGCAGTACGCAAAAGCCAACGTGTCTAATGCTGTCAGGTGCGGCGGCAAAATAATCGTATCCAATAAACAATGATTGAAAGCACCTGTCTCTATCTTTCTAATACTATCCCCGAGAATAGAGACGTCTCGCAGGTTGTTATTTCCCGCAAAAGCGTATCGGGAGATAGTTGTCAACTTGGAGTCCTTGGGAATGATTAGTGTCTGCAATAAACCACCTGACTCAGGCGCATTAGCGGCGTTATACACCAGATTGGAGTGAGCGTTGTCGTAATAACGGGTATAGTAACCGCCTCCTCCATCTCCGCCTCCGGCGAAGGCTTTTTCACCTATGGTCTTTACATTTGCGGGCAGCGATACAGACAGCAGTCCCGTCCCCTGAAATGCCGATTTGCCGATTGTGGTGAGCGTCTCGGGGAGCGTTAGGGTGCTGAGTGCCGAGCAACCTAAAAACGTGCTGTCGCCTACTGCTTGCAAATTCTCCGGTAGCACCACCTCGCGCAAATAGGCGGCGTTAAACACATTCTGCTCTATCCAAACCACGCTGTTGGGCAACACGGCTTTGCGGATATGCGTCCCCGTACCGGTAAAAGAATATGCCGTCAGGGTGTCTTGTTTCGAGTGATACCCTTTGGTGTATTCGTGGTTGTTGGCTACTATATGTGCGTCTCGCAGGTCTATATCCAGCAGGTTCGGCATCTGGTTACGCATCATCATTATGTCGTAGCCGTTGATTGTGCCGCTGACGGTCAGTGAGGTAATCTTTTGCATACTGTCCACCCCCAATGTCTGCTGCAATGCCGATTTGTCGGACATCGCTTCCAAATGAACCGTGGCTGCAGTACCATTTTTCGGTACGATAAATTGATAGTCCGACCACGCCGCTTTATATACATCTACATTCGGTACAAAAAATATCGTATTTCCCCTGAATGCATCCTGTTCCAGGATAGCAGGCGTATTGCCTGATACCGTAACGGATAATATCTGCGAAGTAAATGCATTTTTCCCGATACTTGTTACACTTTCGGGAAGCGTAATCTCCGATAATGCAGAGCAACCATAAAAAGCCTGTTCGCCTATACTGACTATATTTTTCGATAAGTGTATCGACTGTAAGGCGTAGCAACCTTCAAAAGTACGACCATCAATGGTAGTCACATTTTTCGGTATTGTGATGGATCTTAGTGACCGGCATTGATAAAAAGCCAGTTCGACAATGGATGTCAGGCTCTTTGGTAAATCAATGGTTTCCAAAGATGTACAATACTCAAAAGCGGAACTGCCGATAGTGGTTACACCTTCTGGTATTTTAACCGATGCCAATGAGAAACAATCCTCAAAAGTACGCGTCTGAATCGCCGTTACGCCTTGCGGTATCTCTATTTCCGTCAGGTTCGAACAACCCACAAAGGCAAAATCATGGATAGCCGTGATACTGTTTGGCAACGAGACGGATTGCAGCGAGGTGCAATTCCCGAAAGCACGTTCCCCTATCTTAGTAAC
>USNU01000108.1 GCA_900556095.1 uncultured Bacteroidales bacterium
TCGAATGATTGTAAGTGCGTGGAATGTGGCAGAAGTGGACAAGATGGCTTTGCCGCCTTGTCATCTGTTGTTTCAGTTTTATGTTGCCGACGGGCGTTTGTCGCTGCAACTCTACCAACGTTCGGCGGATATTTTCCTCGGCGTGCCGTTTAACATTGCTTCGTATGCCCTTCTACTCCAAATGATGGCGCAGGTTACGGGCCTGAAAGCAGGTGATTTTGTGCATACTTTAGGCGACGCACATATCTATCTTAATCACCTCGACCAAGTGCGTCTACAACTTACTCGTGAACCACGTCCCCTACCCCGCATGATCATCAATCCCGATATAAAGGACCTATTTGGTTTCCGGTATGAGGATTTCACACTTGATGGTTACGACCCACACCCTCACATTGCCGGTATGGTCAGTGTTTGATCTCATAGAGTTTGACTTCAGTCTGCATATTCATTTTTAATTGTTACTTGTAAACATGCTTTCCATCATCGCTGCCATCTCGGAGGAAAATGCCATTGGCAAACAGGGCAACCTATTGTGCCACTTGCCAAACGACCTGCGCCATTTTAAGGAAATAACCCTTGGTTCGTCGATTATTATGGGGTCTTCCACGTATCTCTCCCTGCCCAAACGCCCTCTACCCAAGCGGCAAAATATCGTCATCACAGGCAGGCAGGACACAATCTTCGAAGGGGCCGATGTGGCGCACTCAATAGAAGAAGCCTTAGAGATGGTACGTGAGGTGGAAGAGGCGTTTGTAATTGGCGGCGGAAGCATCTATCGACAGATGATGCCTCTTGCTGACAAACTCTATATTACGCATATCCACCATAGTTGGCCCGATGCCGACACGTTCTTTCCCGAAATTAGCCCTGAAGAATGGCTCCTGCAAACTGCAGAGGAACATCCTGCCGACAAGGACAATCCATATATCTACACCTTTGCCGAATACGTCCGCATACCCCATAGCAAATGATATCTATTAAAAATATCGTCTTTGATTTTGGTGGAGTATTGGTCGATTGGAATCCGCACTATCTGTACGACCGCTATTTGGGTAGCCGAGAGCATGCTGATTGGTTCTTGCAAAACATCTGTACCGGCGAATGGAATACTCAAATGGATGCGGGCAAACCTTTCGCAGAAGGCATTGCAGAAAAGATTACAGAGCATCCTGAATATGAGGCTGCCATTCGCGCTTATCAAACCGATTGGATGCAGATGATGGGCGGGCAAATACCCACAATGCAAGTATTGGTAGAGGCTCTCCGCAATCAAGGTTATCATCTCTACGGACTCACTAACTGGTCAGCAGAGACGTTCTGTCAAGTACGTCCAAAGTATCCTATTTTCAATCTATTGGATGGAATAGTGGTATCGGGTGAGGAGAAGATAGCCAAGCCCGACCTGCGCATATTCCAAATTCTAATGGAGCGATACGGCATAACCCCGAGCGAATCAATCTTTGCCGATGACAACCTCCCGAATCTGGTACCCGCTCAGACATTAGGTTTCCATACTATTCATTTCCTAAATCCCGCTCAACTACGCCACGACTTGCAAACTCATTTTGGTATAGTTGTTTCCTAAAATTGTAAATCACAATGAATTTTGCACAACTCATATCACCGGTTCTTTCTATTAGCGAAAAGCAGGTGGCCGCCACTATTACTCTCCTTGACGAGAAAGCGACAATCCCTTTTATCGCCCGCTATCGAAAAGAGAAAACGGGTTCGCTTGACGAATTGCAGATAGGTGCCATACTAACCGAATATACCCGTCTGCAAGACATGGCCGACCGCAAACAAACTATTCTCAACACAATAGAGGAACAAGGCAAACTGACACCCGAACTGCACCAACGTATTGATGCGTGTTGGAACGCTACAGAATTGGAAGACATTTATCTGCCTTATAAACCCCACCGAAAGACGCGTGCTGACATCGCTATTGCGCACGGGTTGGAACCGCTTGCCAAGCAACTGATGGCACAGAATAATGGCAATGTATCCGGTTGGGCAAAGACCTATATCAATAAAGAAGTACCCACTACCGATGATGCTTTGCAAGGTGCACGCGATATCATTGCCCAATGGATTTCCGAAGATGAACGTGCCAGAAATGCCGTGCGTCGTGAATTTGGCTATACCGCCGTGCTAACCACCAAGGTTGTCAAAGCAAAATCCGACTTACCCGAGGCACAAAACTACAAAGACTATTTTGCAGTCAGCGAACCGCTTAAACGTATATCTTCACACCGTCTGTTAGCCATTCGCCGTGCGGAGAAAGAGGGGTTTATCCGAATGGATATATCGCCCGACCAAGAGAAATGCCTCGACAAATTGGCAAACCTGTTTCTGCACTCGCGCAACGATGCGGCTTATCAAGTGGAATTAGCAATGGAGGATAGTTACAAACGCCTACTCAAGCCGTCTATTGAAACAGAGTACGCCGCGCTGTCCAAAGAGAAAGCCGACACCGAGGCGATACGCGTCTTTGCCGACAATCTGCGCCAATTACTCCTTGACTCGCCCCTTGGACAGAAACGTGTTTTGGCACTTGACCCCGGTTTCCGAACGGGTTGCAAGTTGGTGGTTCTCACTCCACAAGGCGACCTTGTAATGCATAGTGTGGTCTATGTTCACAATGTGGAATCACCCTCGATTCTTGCCGACCTCATTCAAAAATATCGTATTGAAGCCATCGCCATCGGCAATGGTACGGCAAGTCGTGAGACAGAACAGATGACACAACTGGCTATAAAACAACTGCCTCAGGAGATGCGTCCGCAAGTATTTATAGTGAGCGAGAATGGTGCATCGGTCTATTCGGCAAGCAAGTTAGCCCGCGAGGAGTTTCCCAATGAAGATGTTACAGTGCGCGGGGCTGTAAGTATCGGACGCCGCCTGATGGATCCGTTGGCAGAATTGGTGAAGATAGACCCAAAATCCATTGGCGTAGGGCAATATCAGCACGATGTAGACCAGACGCGTCTCAAAGAGAGCCTGCAACAGACAGTAGAGAGCGTGGTAAACCATGTTGGGGTGGACGTGAATACTGCCAGCCGTCACCTATTGACCTACATCTCCGGTTTGGGACCGACACTGGCACAGAACATAGTGGATTACCGCGCGGAAAACGGGGCATTTCCCAACCGTAAGTCGCTGCTCAAGGTGCCTAAGATGGGTGCCAAGACATTTGAACAGGCGGCGGGATTCCTGCGTGTAACGGACTCAGATACTCCGCTTGATAACTCGGCAGTGCACCCGGAACGTTATCATCTGGTAGAGCAGATGGCGCACGACCTCGGCTGCACGGTAAACGACCTACTATGCGATGCCGCTCTACGTCGGCAGATTGACTTGAATAAATATGTATCTTCAGAAGTAGGTCTCCCTACCCTGACTGACATTCTGCACGAATTGGAAAAACCCTCGCGTGACCCTCGCACGGAGATAGAGGAATTTCATTTTGACGACTCGGTGCATACGATTGACGACCTGCAAGTGGGAATGGTGCTGCCGGGTATTGTTACGAACATCTCCAATTTCGGAGCCTTTGTGGATTTGGGAATCCATAAAGACGGACTTATACATATCTCTGAAATGGCTAATCGCCGCATCACCAATCCCGCCGATGTAGTCAGTCTCCACCAGCATGTCCGTGTTCGTGTCATAGCCATCGACCATGCCCGAAACCGCATCCAACTCTCCCTCAAACAAGTATAATTCCCCGATATTGAAATGGAGGACATTCGGTATGCTATCGAGAATCACCTACTAATCACCTATAGTTATTAGCACGAAAGTATATAGATTGAATTTGCACAGGTGCGGATATTTTTGTATCTTTGCAGGCAATTTTATAAAACAAAGTATGAAACTAAAAGTATGGCTTATGGCAGGAATTGCCTTGTTGGCGGCATCGTGTGCAAAAGATAGTGCACAGGAGAAAGAACCGATTAGCAAACCACAAATTACCATTGAAGGCGGACGCCTCACCCCCGAAGCATTGTGGGCAATGGGACGTATCGGCGATGTGGCGATAGACACAGATAATCAGCGCATTGCTTATACTGTCAGTTACTATAGCGTGTCCGAAAACCGCTCCACCACATGGATACGGATTTGCGACTTAGGAAACGGTCAGTTGGAGCAAAAGGATGAATTTGTCGGTTCGTCTCCCGCTTGGACAAAAGAGGGGCAACTCGCCTATTTGAAGGACGGGAAACTCTATTTCCACGTGCGTCGCGCCGGGCAACGCACCGAAGACATCTGCCTGACGGGTTTTGACAAAGACATTGAGGGCTTCTTGCTCTCGCCGGACAACTCGCAGATACTGCTTGCGGCACAAGTAAAGACTGTGGAGACCACTGCCGACCGCTATCCGGACTTGGACAAAGCCACCGGAAAGGTGATAACCGACCTGATGTACAAACATTGGGACGAGTGGACAGAGAGTGCACCACAGCCATTTCTGGCAAAGTTGGACAAGGAAAACTTGGTAGATAAGCAACTGAAGGTTACAGATGTTATCAATCTGTTGGAAGGCACCCCATACGAAAGCCCGATGAAACCTTTCGGCGGAGTGGAGCAATGGGCATGGAGTCCCGACGGCACGGAGATTGCCTACACATGCCGTAAGAAAACGGGGATTGACTATGCTCTTTCGACCAATTCGGATATATACATCTATGATATATGTACGCGCACGCACAAGAACATTACCGAGAACAACAAGGGTTATGATACCAACCCTGCTTATTCGCCGAACGGACAATACATTGCTTGGCAGAGTATGGAGCGCGACGGGTATGAAAGCGATGAAAACCGCCTTTTCATTATGAACCGCGCAACAGGAGAGAAAATATTTGCCAGCCAAAGATTAGCCACCAACGTGGATTCTTATTATTGGAAAGACGACAGCACCATTGTTTTCAATGCCGTTTGGCACGCCACGGAACGGATCTATCAATGCGTAATGCGCAATGCACAATGCGCAATTGAACAACTGACCCCTGACGGACAGTATGACTATGAGCCATGCGGAAACATCGGCAACACCTATATCTGCATGCGCCACTCTATGCGTGAAGCAAACGAGATATATCAATTCACAATGCAAAATGCAAAATGCGAATTGAACCAACTCACATTTGAAAACAAGAACATCTATGACCAGATAGAGATGGGGCGTGTGGAACCGCGTTGGCAAACTACCACTGACGGCAAACAGATGCTCACATGGATTATCTATCCGCCGCATTTCGACCCCAACAAGAAATACCCCACCCTGCTCTACTGCGAGGGCGGTCCTCAGTCTCCCGTCAGCCAATTCTGGAGTTTCCGTTGGAACTTTATGATGATGGCTGCCAACGATTATATCGTCGTAGCCCCCAACCGTCGCGGCTTACCGGGCTTTGGCAAGGAATGGAACGAGGAGATCAGCGGCGACTATGGCGGACAATGTATGCGTGATTATTTCACGGCTATTGACGAGTTTGTGGCTCATTCACCCAATGCGGATAAAGACCATCTCGGGTGTGTCGGGGCGTCGTTTGGCGGGTTCAGCGTCTATTGGATAGCAGGACACCACGACCACCGCTTCAAGGCGTTTATTGCTCACGACGGTATCTTCAATATGGAAATGCAATACCTTGAAACTGAGGAGAAATGGTTTGCCAACTGGGATATGGGCGGTGCATATTGGGACAAAGAAAACGCCATAGCGCAGCGTACATTTGCCAATTCGCCTCACCGATTTGTAGATAAGTGGGACACGCCTATCCTTTGTATTCATGGCGAAAAAGA
>USNU01000109.1 GCA_900556095.1 uncultured Bacteroidales bacterium
CATCGTATGCCTTAAGATAGGTTACCGGGTTGGAACGTGAAGAACGGCTGAGCGGGTTTTGGTCCACAAATTCGATGTCAGCGGCAAGGTGCATACTGCCTTTTATTGCAGAAAAACTGCCTGTATGCTCAGCTACACCACCGTAATGTTTTTTTAGGGCAGGATAGAAAACTTTGCTTACAAGAGTTGACTTGCCGCTACCGCTCACGCCCGTAACTACGGTCATTACATTAAGCGGGAAACGCACATTCAAGTTCTTGAGGTTGTTTTCACATGCCCCCTGTATCTCGATATAATTGCTCCACTTACGCCGTTGCGAAGGGATATTATATACAAATTCGCCTACTTTGGGTTTACCCACATAGGTGATTTCGCCACCGTGGATACCTGCAGCAGGACCAATTTCAATGATATAGTCGGCTGCTTGGATAATTTCTTCGTCATGCTCAACCACTACAATCGTGTTGCCAAGATCACGCAGCTCTTTGAGTACGTGAATAAGTCGTTCTGTATCTCGGGCGTGCAAACCGATAGAAGGTTCATCCAACACATAAAGCGACCCGACCAAACTGCTGCCCAACGATTTTGCCAAGCAGATACGCTGGCTCTCACCCCCAGAAAGCGTGTTACTCATACGGCTAAGCGTGAGATAGCCGAGTCCCACGTCTTCCATAAACCGGAGACGGGAGGTAATCTCATGAAGAAGCATATCTGCTGTCTTTTGGTCAGTATCATTGAGCGAAAGGGCAGCAAACCATTTCGACAAATCGGAAACAGACATCGAACAAAGGTCGGATATATTCTTGCCGTTGATACGCACGTATTGCGCCTCTTTGCGAAGACGCATACCATTACAATCGGGGCAGATGGTTTTGCCTTTGTAACGTGCGAGCATCACGCGGTATTGTATCTTGCCGTATTGCTTTGACTCCAACTCTTGGAAGAAGTCGTTCAGTCCACGGAAATATTCATTGCCTGTCCAAATAAGTCGTTTTTGCTCCTGTGTAAGTTTGACGAATGGGGTGTGTATAGGGAAATTGAACTTTGCGGCATTGTAGATAAGGCGGTCGCGCCACACACTCATCTTTTCTCCGTGCCAACAGGCGATAGCGTCATCATAAACGGATTTCGTTTTGTCTGGGACAACCAAGTCGGGGTCGATACCGATGATATTCCCGAAACCTTTACAAGTAGGACAGGCACCGATAGGGTTGTTGAAATCGAAGAGATGTTCGCTTGGTTCCATAAAGCGAATGCCATCCATCTCGAAACGCTCGGAGAACATTTCATAATTGCCGTTGATGTACAATCCACACTCGCCGTGTCCTTCGAAGATGGCGGTTTGTACCGAGTCAGCAAAACGGTTCGCCGTGGCAGGTTCGCCATCTGCTACTACACGGTCTACCAACAGATAGACATGCTCTTTGAGTACTCCGTTGTTAGTAACCTGTTGGCTTGTGGTGGCTCCCAAACGCACCACATCGCCATTATCCAACAAGCGGGAGAATCCCTCGCTTTGCCATATATCCAACTGCTCTTGCAGTGTTCGGTTTTCCAAAACAATAGGCGCAATCAAATAGATGCGTGTTCCATTAGGTTGCGATGTCATCGCGTCCACTACATCGCGTATGCTCTTGCGGCGTACTTCTTTGCCGCTAACAGGCGAGTAGGTATGTCCGATACGGGCAAAAAGGAGTTTGAGATAATCGTATATCTCGGTGCTTGTTCCTACAGTGGAACGTGGGTTGTGACTGCTCACTTTTTGCTGAATGGCAATAGCGGGCGGAATACCTTCTATCTTGTCCACTTCGGGTTTCTGCATACGCCCGAGGAACTGGCGTGCGTAGGCACTCAGGCTCTCTACATAGCGGCGTTGCCCCTCGGCATAGAGCGTATCAAACGCCAACGACGATTTGCCGCTACCGCTCACACCTGTAATCACAACAAGTTGATTACGAGGTATGTCCACGCTTACATGCTTTAGGTTGTTGGTGCAAGCGTTCTCTATATGTATCACTTCGTTCACTTGCCGAGTGCTCCTATTTGCGCTTTGAGTTGCGCTATCTGTGCCTGTGTATCGGGGTTGGTCAAATCCATTTGCTGTTCCGTCAGGTGAGGAACCCGCAGTTCGGTACCGACTTTGATAGCATTGGGATTATCAATGATGTCTCTATTGGCATCATAGATATATACCCACAAATCCATTTTGTCTTCGCCGTAGTGGCGTCGTGCAATCTGGGCAAGACGGCTGCCGTTGCGTACACGCTCGGTGGCGATAAACTCGGTGTAAGTCAACGGAGTTGACGTGCTTTCTGCATCTTCCTCCGTAATTTCCGAGGTCAGCGTGGTGTCTTTTGCAGTTTCTATTGTGTCTATTGGGGTTGTGTTTTCTACAGCAACCATCTCTGTGTCAGGCTGTTCGCGGAGCGAATCTACCCATTGACTCAATGTTGCACGCAGGAAGATGTATCCCCCTACCAATACCAACAGCAGGCAACTGACACAAATCAATGTATCGCGCAAAAAATGGTATTTCCTTTTTGGTTTTGCAGGCTTCTGCTGTTTTTTCTCTTCCTTTTTAGGAGAGGTAGTAGATACAACAGGCTCTATCTCAATAGTCTCGACGGGCGTTTTCTCTTGATGGGTGGTCTCTTTCGGTGCAATTGTTTCTGATGCATTCTCCTCTTTGAGAGGATTCGTGGAAGTCGGGGTGGTCGGAGCCTGTTCGGCAGAAACCGAAGCGGGTTGATCGGGAGATGTTGTGGAAACCGGCTCATTCGTTTCGCTTTGTGCTTTCGGACCCTGTCCGAGAGTAGCAAGAATATCCACAATCTCATCAGCTTGTTCACCAAGTTTCTTCAGTGGGTCGAACTCGTTACCCGGTTGTTTCTTAGGTGTCGGCTGTTGTGGAGCAGGGGTGTCTTGGGGTAGTGGATTATTGCCCACCAATTCTTTAACACTTACTTCCGGAACAAAAGCCAACTTGTTGTATCCCTCAATGGTAATGCTTTCGCCTGTAGCGATGTTCACACTTTTGCGGGGCGATATGGCTTGTAAACGGAATGTTCCCAATCCGTTAATTTTCACTTGATTATCTTGTCGTAATGCCGCTATTATTTGCTCTTTGAGGGCATTATGAAACAGGGCAACCTCTTTTTCCGAGGCACCTGTACGCGCCATGACGGCACGACGCAAGTCTGTACTACTCAGTTTGTCTGCCATGGCTTAGAGGTTTTTCAGTTCGTCTTTGATGTTGGCAGTGGGTTTAAAGCAGAGTTGATTCTTGGCGGGTACAACGCTTTTCTCCCCCGTGCGCGGGTGAACAAAAGTGCGCTCCTCTTTTTGCTTAATCTCTAATGTACCAAGTCCTTGCAAGGATACAGCTTTCCCCTCCAACAATGCGTCACGCACTGCCGCATTGGTCGCATTGAGCAGTTCTTCTACACGTTTTTTTGTTAGTCCAGTAGTCTCTGCTATATTATTTATCAAGTCTTTTGTCAGCATAAATCTTCTTCTTTTCCGAGTGTGCCATATAGGTCGAATTCCTCGGTACGAATGATTCTAATCGGATAGAAATCACCTATTTGCAATGTATGTTCTTTGTCTATCAGTACTTCACAATCTACCTCCGGCGAGTCGAATTGGGTACGTCCGATATAATAGTCGGGTTCTTCACGGTCAATGACCACCTCCATTGTTTTTCCCTCTTTTT
Organism: uncultured Bacteroidales bacterium; assembly: GCA_900556095.1. Taxonomy (GTDB): domain Bacteria; phylum Bacteroidota; class Bacteroidia; order Bacteroidales; family Paludibacteraceae; genus Colicola. Next base: position 3,713 of record USNU01000109.1, read on the forward strand.
GCCGCATTAGTTCGCCAGAAATATCCTGTTGTATAGCCATTATCTCAGCGACGCGGCGGTCTTTTATATCTTGCGGAATGTCATCCTTGTAGTGCAAGTTGGCGTAGGTGCCTTCCTCGTCGGAGTAGGCGAAGGCCCCCATACGGTCGAATCGCATTTCGTGCACCCATTGTTTCAGTTCCTCAAAATCCTCCTCGGTCTCGCCCGGATGCCCCACAAGCAGGGTGGTGCGGATACATATATTAGGGACGCGCGCGCGTATGCGCGTGAGGAGTGCGTCTTGTTCCGCGCGAGTGATGTGTCGGCGCATCAGTTGGAGGACATGGTCGCTACAATGTTGCAGGGCGATGTCCAAGTACTTGCACACATTCGGGTGCCTTGCCATCACCTCCAATAGTTCATTAGGAAAGTCGGTCGGGTAGGCATAGTGAAGCCGAATCCAATGCACCCCGTCAATCTGTGCCATGCGGTCTATCAGTTCGGGAAGACGGTGCTCTTTATAGAGGTCTAACCCGTAACTTGACAGGTCTTGTGCGATGACGTTGAACTCTTTAACTCCTTGACCGACAAGCCATTGTACCTCATCGAGAATTTCCTCCATAGGTCGCGAGGTGTGTCTGCCCGTGATGAGCGGGATGGCGCAATAGGAGCAGAAACGGTTGCACCCTTCCGAAATCTTGATGTATGTATAGTGCTTCGGAGTGGTGAGCGTGCGCTTGTAGCCACAGCCTTCTTCGCTCTTGGGTTGCGCCTTTAGGTCGTCTATCAGATGCATAAAATCGAACTTGCCATACCATTTGTCCACTTCGGGTATTTCAGCCTCCAACTCATGCAGGTAACGCTCACTAAGACAGCCCATTACGTATAGTTTGCGCAGGTGCTTGTGCGTCTTGCGCTCGGCGAATTGGAGGATGGTATTGATACTCTCCTCCTTGGCATCGCCGATAAATCCGCAGGTGTTGATAACGGCGATTTCGCCTTTGGGCGTTTCCGAATCGTGTACACAGCGATAGCCTGCCAACTCTAATTGGTGCATCAGTCGCTCGGCGTCTACCAGGTTTTTGGAGCAACCCAAAGTGATAATATCTATTTCGTTTTTATGCAAGTTGATTCAATTAACAAGTAATAATTAACATACGTGGTATGTCCTATTTTTCGCTCTGATTAGGGGCGGCTTATCCTCCCGACATCCTCCCGATATCCACCCGATGTTTCTATCAAGAAGCAAGCATACAGAATGTTTGATTTTTCCTGCTCTTAATTGTGCATTATGCGTATTAATTTCCGAGATCGCAATGGAACTTGATACGCACAAGGCGCACATGAATCACGTCGTAGTAGTCCTCACCCAGTTCGTCCATTGCCGTTTTAAGGTCGTCGCTCTCGGCATTCTTGAAATAGTCGTATATCTCTTCTTCCTCGTCGGGGTCAAGCACCTCTTCGATGAAGTAGTTGATATTCACTTTCGTACCCGAGAAGACAATCGCCTCCAACTCATCGAGCATTTCCTCCATCGACATTCCGTTCGATTCGGCAAGGTCGTCAAGGTCCACACGGCGGTCGATAGCCGCAATGATTTGTTTTTTGCGTGTGGATTTTTTCGCCACTGTGCGAATACGCAAGTCTTCCGGGCGGATAATCTCGTTCTCCTCTACATACTCTTTGATAACGCGCAGGAACTCATCACCATAGCGTTTTGCCTTGCTCACTCCCACACCCGGAATAGTCATCAGTTCCTCCATCGTGATGGGGTAGGTGGTTGCCATAGCCTCGAGAGACGGGTCTTGGAAGATAACAAACGGCGGTACGTCGCATTTCTTTGACAGTTTCTTGCGTACGTCTTTCAGAATAGAGAACAATACGTCATCGGCTGCTGCGCAGGCTACTGCCCCGTTGTCGATGTCTTCGTTTTCCTCATCGTGTACCTCTATAGGCACCTCAAACTTGGTTGGGCGACGGATATATTTTTTACCATCGGAGGTGATTTTCAAATCGCCATAGGAATCGATATCCTTGTTCAAATACCCACTAAGCATTGCCTGACGGATAATGGCATACAATGTGGATTCATCCACATCGGCTGGCGCCCC
>USNU01000110.1 GCA_900556095.1 uncultured Bacteroidales bacterium
ATACGATACCAGTCTTCGATTGAGAAATCACCGATGCCCTCATCCAAACCGTCAACCCACTTGTAGAGACTGCGTTGTACCAACTCGATACGCTCGTCGGGATAGTAGATAAGGGCGCATAGTGCACGTTTCTCGGTCTCGCTCATCTCGTCTCCGAATAGGTCGTCTATCTTGTGGCGAATAACACCCGAGGCATTCTTAATGGTATGGATAAACGCACTGCTTTCGCCGTGCAGATCGCTTACAAAATGCTCTGTACCTTTGGGGAGGGAGAGAATGGCACGGAGGTTGATCAGTTCGGTAATGACCGCTTTGCTGTTTGGAAAACGCTCGCTGAGCAGCGTCAGATAGCGCAGATCGTTTTTTATATCTTCTATATTTACCATAGTATATCGTTTATGCGTGCAAAGGTACTGCTTTTTGCGCACATAGGCAAACCTGTGTATCAACTACGATACATATACGAAGGATACACGAGAGATACACGAAGGATAACACGAAGGATAACGCTGTTTTTGCAGGGCTTGAAATACTTTCTTTTATTTCTCTTGCGCCGCTTGCGTGCGCATAGCAAACAAGTCCCTTTGTATGTGTTTTGGCAAAAGGTGGCGCAAAGCACCGCTTTGTGCGCAGCACGCACTACCTTCCGCCGCTAATGCCATTTGCTGTATCCGGATTTTTTTTGTAATTTTGCAATCGCAAAACAGAACAGAAAAGATATGTCAGCAGGCAAATGGATATTAGGCGGACTGGGGTTCGTGCTGGGCGGCCCCATCGGGGCGTTGATAGGTGTGTTTATCGGGTCGCTTTTCGATTCGAGCGGCCGTGTCCTCACCGGCGGCGACGAGACCGGCGGCAGCGACAGTGAGACAGGACAAGGCAGCGAGACTTACAACAGAACATACCAACGTGCCTCGGTGGGCGATATACGCGTATCGATGGTGGTGCTGTTTGCGTGCGTGATGAAAGCCGATGGACATATAATGAAGTCGGAGGTGAATTACATCAAGCCGTTCCTGCTCAAAAACTACGGTGAATATGGTGCGAAAGAGGCGCTTCATCTGCTCAAAGAACTGTTGCAAAAAGACATCGACCCGATTGCAGTATCACAGCAGATAGCACGGCATATCAACTATTCGACACGTTTAGAGATTGTGCATATCCTGTTCGACCTTGCCAAGGCGGACGGCGAGGTGTCTGAAGCGGAGGAGAATATGATTTCGCTCATTGCTACCAATATGCGCGTGCAGGATGCCGATTATAAGTCGCTTTTTGCACTCTATCGTAAGCAGTCTGACCCTAATTGGGCATATACGGCGCTCGAGATTGAGCCGTCGGCAAGCGATGAGGAGGTGAAGAAAGCCTATCGCCGTATGGCTATGAAATACCATCCGGATAAAGTGGCTAATGCCGGCGAGGAAGTGCGCCAACAAGCCACGGAGAAATTCCGCTCGATCAACGAGGCATATGAGACCATCAAACTCGGACGGGGAATGAATTAACAAGTAATAATTAACAATTAATATGCAAAGAATATGAAGCGATATGGTTTGTTGAGCCTGTTGGTGCCGCTATTGCTGCTGACAGGCTGTGGAAAGACAAGCAGTGGACGGGTGTTGACTAGTGCCACGGGAACGATTTATGAATGTCTGGTCGTATCGCCCAAACAGCCGCTTTCTCAGGAGTCGCTCCGGCTGATTGCAGCAAGTGGTATCGAACACCCGACAGGCAGTGCATACACCGAACCCATCACTACGACTTATGACCTTGTACGGGCTGTCTTAGGAGGAGATATGCCCTGTCTGCCGCAGAAGGAACCGTATTTTGTACTGACTAATGTCTCAAATGTTGCTTTCGATGACTATCTCAAACCTACGCGCAATATCCTCTTGGTGGATATCAATCCCCAGAAATATACCCAACTCAAGGTGCGCGTCTCTATTGATGTTTGGTCGCATCCGCAGGCAGTCTATCGTATTCAAGCCTCTTCGGAGGAAGAGTTTGTTGACTATTGGTTGCAACACGGCAATGAGGTGCGTGATTGGTTTGTACGTCAGGAACTGCAGCGCCAAACCACTTTCTACCGTGCCAACACCAATACCGCTGCCCGCAAGGTTCTGCGCAATGGGTTTGGCTGCGATATGTTGATTCCGGAGGACTATATGCTCATTATGGACACCACGCTTAATGCACAGAGTGCAGATAGTGTCCGGCTGCTTTGGTGCTGCAATAATAAAGGCTCTATGCGGCGTGATGTGGTGGTCTATGCGTATCCGTACACCGACCCGAATACGTTCACACTCGATTACCTCAATGCCAAGCGTGATGAGGTGTTGTCGCGCGTCATCAGTGCCTCGGTAGAAGGTTCGTATATGGGAACGGAATACAAGTTTTTTCCGCCGCAAATGCGTAATGTACAAGCCCTTAAGCCGAAGAAAGATGACGGTTTTTATGCCACAGAGGTGCGCGGACTATGGAAAATCCGCAACGGCGAGGCTATGGGCGGACCGTATGTCAGTCTCACTCGTCTCGACCAAGTGCGCGGCAATGTCATCACCGCCGAGACCTTTGTCTTTGCCCCCGGACAGAAGAAACGCAATGCCCTCCGTCAGGCGGAAGCCATTCTCTATACCCTCCAACTCCCAACCGATACCATAAGATGATATATGCCGGGCTTGTCTTTTGTAGAATAAATGTTCTATTTTTCCATCTTGCTGAAAGTCGGGTAGATGCCCTGATGATGCCCCGATGATAGACTGACGTTGTATCTCTCTTGAACGCCTTTTGCGTGGAAAAATACAATATACTAAAACGGCTCTGCCAATCGTTTCCCCGATGTGCAGAGCCGCTTTTTTGTTTAGTCTAAAAACTCTTGATTGGAGAATTGAAGAAATAGTGCAATGCTGTTGTAGCCTCAACTATACCGAGGTTGGGTCCTATATGTCCGCCATGTTCGCTAACTTTCTGTAGAATGTAGTGGCGTGTCTCGTCTGCCAATATGTGCAACTCCTCACGATTGAGTTGCTTGATGTCCTTCGGACCGTTAATATTGTCGAGAATCATAAGTTTATCTTGAATTGGGAAATAGGGGAGTAACTGCGTATGTTAATTACCAATTAACAATAGCCTTTGTTATTGTATAGTACAGGCGAGCAGTTGCCGTGCATTCTCCATGGCGGCAGGGGTGGGGTGTTTGCCCGAGAGCATAGTGGCGATTTGGTTGACACGTTCCTCCTCTGTGAGACGGCGTATGTGGGTCTCGGTGCGGGTGTCGGTATCGGCTTTATAAACAAGGTATTGCGTATCCCCTTTGGCTGCAATCTGCGGCAGGTGGGTGATAGCAATTATCTGGCGCGACTGAGCCATCTGCTGCATAATATTACCCATTTGCGAGGCTATTTCTCCGCTGACACCGGTATCAATCTCATCAAAGATAATCGTTGGCAGTCCGTTTTTGGAGGCAATCAAGGCTTTGATACATAGCATAATCCGGCTAATCTCACCGCCCGATGCCACTTCGCTTACACGGCGCAACGATTGGTTAAGGTTGGCGGCGAACATAAACTGTACATCATCTTTGCCTAAGGGAGTGAAATCGTCGGTGTTAGTGATGGCGATGTCTATCTGTGCATGCGCAATACCGAGACGGGTAAGGTCGTCCACCAATTGCTTGGAAATCGGTTTACGTACCGCCTCACGAGTCTTATGTAGCGCAATCGCCGCTTTTGTCAAATCTTTTGTCTTGGCATCTAATTCCTTTTGCAGGCGGGCAATATCTATATCAAACGAACCTATTTGGTCATTCTGCCGTTGCAGATCATCGCGTATCTGTATTAGTTCCGCCTCATCCGTAGCGTTGTATTTGCGGAGCAGGTCATTCAACAGGCTCAAGCGTTCTTCCACCTGTGTCAATCTTTCGGGATCGAACTCGGTGCGCTCGGCAAGTCGGTTTGCCTCGTTGGCAATGTCTCGAAGTTCTATTTCTGCACTATCCAACCGCTCTTGCAGTTCAGGAGCGGCGGTGGAGAGGTTACATATGCGCAGCAGGTCTAATACTGAGCCTTCCTCACCATTCAGCGCATTCACAGCGGTATCTAATGCTCCGCGTATTTCTTCGGCGTGGCTGAGGCGAAACTGCTCCTCTTCCAGTTCTGCCATTTCTCCCTCGGTTAGGCTGGCATCATCTAATGTTTTGTATCGAAAGGCGATATAATCGGCATCGGCTTGGGTTCTTCGGGCTAATGCTTGTAGGTCCCGAAGTGCCTTTTGCGTTTCGAGATATGCCTCGTAGCAAGCGGTGTATGTTTCTCGTTCAGCGGTATTTCCCGCCATTGCATCTACAATAGAGAGTTGAAAATCATCGTTCTCAAGAAGCAGGTTGGCATGCTGCGAATGAATATCTATGAGCCGTGCAGCCAACGTTTTGAGTTCTGCCAGCGTTACAACCGAGTCATCCACAAACGAGCGTGACTTGCCATTGCTGTATAGTTCGCGGCGAACAATACACTCGTCAAACTCCGCCTCAATGATACATTTGTCTTCGCCGTCGGTGATGGCTTTGGTATCAGCGCGTCCCCCCATAACAAGATTGAGCGCACCGAGGATAATACTCTTACCTGCACCCGTTTCGCCTGTCAGTACGGAGAACCCGCCTTCAAAATTCATATCCAAACGGCTGATGAGAGCATAGTTTTGTATGTGTAGATGTTGTAGCATAAGCGTCCCTTATTCAAACGCACAAAATTACTGCTTTTTTGGGAGATATGCAAATGGTGGAGAGATTTAGAAACAAACACCGGTGGAGAGTGATACTTGCCAAGTGTGTGAACGGGTGGTGTAGTAGGTGTAGGCGGCTGTAGGCTGAATGAACCACGAATAGCGGGATTTGAGAGGAAATGCATAGCGGATACTCGCCTGTGCATCGGCTTGAGAGGCAAGCAAGTAAGCGGCAAGCGGGATAAAGGGGGAGACTTTGCTACCACCATTCTCTATAGAAGTTGAAGTCTTATGTAAGTATGCCGCATTGATAGCAAACCGCATATACCCGATAGGGAGATTGAGGCGGTAACTGCCGGTAAGAGAGGCTGCAATGTGCTGCTCGGCGTAGTTGGTGGAACGAGTAAGGAGATTGAAATAATTGTTGGCGGCCTCACCATATATGTATTGTGTACCTATACGGAGGGCATAATCTGCTTGGGCAGAGATACGCCAGAGTGGGGCAGTATAGCCGAATAGGGCAGTGGCGGTATGAGTCCGGATGTCGGCAATGGGAATGGAGGTTGTGCTGCTCAATTCCTCTGTCGCACTGAAATAATGATACCCGACGCCTGCCAAGAAACCCTCTGTGCGGGGTTGGAGCATAAAACGTCCGCCGGCGGTAAGTCCGTGATAGTAAGCCGATTTATAGCCGCCCGAGAAACGTGTATAGGCTGCGGAGGGTAATACCAGGTGGTACACCATCGCCTCACCGAGTTCGGAATAAAAAGCGATGTCGTTGTTTTGCTTATAGCGCCCGACCTGTGCCAAAAAACTATAGGCATACCTTTTATCCGCATAGCCTATAGAACCCTCGAAACTCAAGTCTGCTACTTTGTTTTTAGGACGCGGATCAATACTGCGATAACTCTGTAAGGCACGATATTGGAGTGCTAAATGCCAGATAATGTGTGATTTGGCACGGCGATAACCACCACGGAACCGATATTC
>USNU01000111.1 GCA_900556095.1 uncultured Bacteroidales bacterium
GCCTGAGGCTGTCCGCCCCGCGCGAGAGACTGAGGTAACTGAGCCCCACGCTCTGCATAAACTGCAACCGTACGCAAATCTCTTTGAGTATGGGCTCGGCAATGGCACGCTGCTGGTTGCCAAGGGTGGCAAAAATATCTTGCCCTTCGCCTTTGGAAATCGTGGTCAGAAACTCCAGCAGTTTATCAATATCCATATCCGTCAGTTCGGCGATAGTCTTACCTGCAATCCTGTAACTCAATGCCTCTTTATTCAGACGCTTTCCCCCGCATTGGGGACAGACAATTACATCATCGTCCGTGCTTTCTTTTTGTTCTTCCTGTTGTTGTACGTAGGTAAGCATACGCTGATACCAATCGGTGTCATCGTGTACGATGTCGTCCAACTGGCTGTCATCAGTGGCCTGCGAAGCGTGTATCTTGCCTAAACCTTTGCAGTACGGACACCAGCCTTGTGGACTATTGAATGAGAAAGTATGGGGAGCAGGGTCGGTATAACTCAGTCCCGTTGTCGGGCACATCAAGTTGCGTGAGAAAAAGCGTGGTTGAGGTGTTCCGACTTCGATTGTAGGTCCTTTGACCCATTCCACAATCATCATTACCCCGTTGCCCTGCATCATCGCTTTATCCACCGATTGTCGCAAGCGTTTCAAATCCTCTTCATTTTCCGCTTCTGATGATGTCGTTTTTATGGCCAATCGATCCACTACCACCTCTATGCTGTGGTTCTTGTACCGATCTACTTTCATTCCGTGTACCACTTCTTGCACTTCCCCGTCCACACGCACGTACATATATCCCTTTCGGCGGATAGTCTCGAACAACTCTTTGTAGTGTCCCTTCCGGTTATTTACCATCGGGGCAAGCAGGAGTATCTTCTTGCCGGCATAGTCTTTTTGTATCAGATTAACAATCTGCTCATCGGTGTAGTGCACCATCTTCTCACCCGTTATGTATGAGTACGCTTCGCCCGCACGGGCATAGAGCAGACGCAGAAAATCATATATCTCGGTGATTGTACCCACCGTCGAACGAGGATTCTTCCCCGTCGTCTTCTGGTCTATCGAGATAACGGGACTCAACCCCGTAATCTTATCTACATCAGGACGTTGCATATTCCCGATATAGCCGCGGGCGTACGATGAGAATGTATCGATATACCGCCTTTGTCCCTCGGCAAATATCGTGTCAAACGCCAACGACGACTTGCCGCTGCCCGACAAACCTGTGATGACGGTCAGTTTGTTGCGAGGTATGCTTACGCTGATGTTCTTCAGATTGTGTACTCTCGCTCCGATAACTTCTATTCGATTGCTTTCTTCTTGACTCATTGCGCTTGCAAAATTACTACTTTTTTTCGGCTTATGCAAACCGTCTTTATAATATGTTCTCCTACTTCTCTACACCATATCCGTATTGGTCTTGTTCGTCCTATTCGCCCTATTTGCCCAATGGCATATTTTTTGCACATTGCGGGCGGAAAATACCCGATATGACTATGACTGAAAAAGAAAAAATGCTTGCCGGGCAGGTCTATGATGCTTGCAATCCGGAAATCCTGCAGGAACTTAATCGCTGCAAAGATTTAATCTTTGACTACAACAACTTGCGCCCCTCGCAGTTGGAAGAACGGAAAGCCCTCCTGAAAAAACTGCTTGGTGCATGCGATGACAATGTGTTTATCAATCAGCCCTTTTATTGCGATTATGGTACGCAGATACGTGTTGGCAAGCGTTTTTTCGCTAATTTCCATTTTACGGTGCTTGACGAGGCGTATGTTACCATTGGCGATGATGCTTTTATAGGTCCTAATGTTTCTATCTATACCGCTTGCCATAGCATTGACCCCGTAGAGCGCAACAGCCGACGGGAATGGGCAAAACCTGTTTCTATCGGCAACAATTGCTGGATTGGAGGCTCGGTTACAATTCTGCCGGGCGTAACTATCGGCGACAACTGCACCATAGGTGCAGGCTCCGTCGTAACCCGCGATATTCCTGCCAACTCCATCGCTGTCGGCAACCCTTGCCGCGTCATCAAAAACATTCATGCAAAATAAATGGTCTTGCAGCCTGCCGATACGGTTATTTTGAATAGGCAACGGCTATATGTTATGTTTGTTGAGTATCTTCCTGCGAACACATGCCACACCGGGAGACAGCATTTCTCTGTCCATAAACTGCAGTATGGTAACGAGTTCCGATAGTAGTTCGGGGTAGAGTACACAATGCCGATAGGCCAGTTTGATACATAGCATCCGTATACCGGTCGGCGTGGTCGGGGCACTCGACTTGTCCAAACAGAAATTCAAGAAAGCGGTGTTGATCGTGGCTTTTGTGGCAGGCATATCGTGCAATATGGTCAGCAGCATACGCTGCATGCTGTCGTTCTTGGTCTGCATGCTGAGTTCCGACAATTCCTGCAGGTACGGCACTAATGCTTTCTGTTTTTCTTTGTCTCTCGAGACAAATGTCAGTATCCATACTGCATTGTCTGCCACCCGTTTTTCCTCAGAATGAAGCAATGTCGTCAATTTACGTAGATATGCCCGATCGGTATTTTCCCACGCCAATGCCTGCACATCCTGCAAGTGTAATCGTTGGTTCAGTCGCTTATATAGTATGGCATTGGTTGTGATATTCATTCTCGTTCATGCGAAAATTAATGGTTCAACTACATGGTTAATTGTATGTTCCTGCCCCAATTGACGTTTAACTATGCGTTTGTTCTATCGCTACCTGTTCTTTCTTTGGTAGTTTTTTGTTTACTTCCTCATAGGCGTGCCGTACCAGTTCCTCAATTAGTCTATCGGGTACAGAGCCGTTCAATGTGATTTGGTTCCAGTATTTCTTGTTCCAATGCCACGCCCCTTCTATGGCATAGTACTGCGCACGCAGTTCCGCTGCACGATCGGGGGCGCATTTCATTGTTACCACGTCGGGTCTGTCGGTGGATACACAGGCAAATATCTTTCCCTTCAAGCGAAACACCACTGTTGTGTCGTCAAACGGTGCGTCCTCTGTGGCCTCGGGCAAACTCAAACATATCTCTCTGAATAGTTCTATATTCATCGCATTCCAATAATCATTTCTGTCGCAAAGGTACACCAAAAAATCGACAACCGCAAGCCCCCGCCGGAGGTATTTCTCATTTTTGTAGCAATAGCAAAACGGTACCGGCAGGACCACCCGACCACCTCATTTATTATAAAATACACACACGTATGCGCGGGCGGGTGTGTATTTAATAAAACAGCCGGTCAACTGGTCCTGCTGGTACCATCATCAGAACGGAAAAATCCAAAACCTGCACTAAAATACGGAGTGGGGTTGTGTATGTGGCTAAAAAATTGTAACTTTGCACGCTTGTTTTGTGGCATAAAAGATTCAGAAAAAAGACGAAAAAAAAATATGGAAACTTTTGAACAACTCTGCCAACAGAGGCGGTCTATCCGCAAATACACTGCTCAACCCATTGAGAAAGAGAAACTCGACTATATTTTGCGCTGTGCGCTGATGTCGCCGTCGGGTAAACGCCTGAATCCGTGGGAGTTCTATGTGCTGACCCGCGAAGAAACCCTTCGCCGACTATCGGGTTGCCGTACATACGGAAGCGGTATGTTTGATACAGCAATGGCGGCTATCGTTGGACGCCTCATTGACAGACACTTGGCAGTCGGACGGTGCGATTGCGGCACAAGATATTCTGCTCGCAGCAGCAGACCGGGGTCTCGGCGCATGCTGGTGCCAAGTGTATCAGCGTGAGGGCGCAGAGGAGTTGGTGCGCTCGTTGGCGAATATCCCTGATAATCTGAATGTTCTGTGCGTTATCTCGCTCGGCTACAAAGATGAGGAACGCAGGATGTACGACCCCGAGAAACTGCCTTATCAGAAAGTGCATTGGTGCTGACCACACCCCGAAAAACAACATAACTAACGAAAAACAACGCGGCGTTTTGCCGTCTATATATGAAACCAACAATAGCAATCACCGCCGGCGACATCAATGGCGTCGGCTATGAAATAATCCTCAAGTCAATCAGCGACCCGCATATCTGCGAGATATGCCGTCCTGTGGTATATGGCAACGCCAAAGTGGCACGCCAACATGCGCGCACCCTCGGTGAGGAGTATTCAAACATACAATTTAACCTGATAGAAAACCCGAAGCAGGCGAAAGACGGTCGGTTGAACCTCATTACCTGCTATGCCGATGATACGCCTTTGCACTTGGGCGAGTCCACTCCCGAAGCAGGACAAGCGTCGTTTGCGGCGTTGGAACGTGCCTGCGCGGATATGAAAGCGGGGCTCGTTGATGCCCTTGTTACCGCTCCCATCAACAAACAGAATATCCAATCGGAGCATTTCCGTTTCTCGGGGCATACCGAATATCTGGCATCGGTTTTCGGTGAGGGAACACAGGACAGCCTGATGATGATGGTGAGCGAGACCATGCGTGTGGCGTTGGTCTGCAACCATGTACCTGTTGCGCAAGTGCCTTCGATGATAACCGAGGAGCGTATTCTTGCCAAACTGAATGTGCTGAATACCACGCTGATGAACGATTTTTCCATCGAGAAACCGCGTATCGCCGTTCTCGCGCTTAATCCGCATGCGGGGGACAACGGTCTGATTGGCAAAGAGGAACGGGAGGTGATTAAACCGACTATCGAAAAAGCCAATGAGCAGGGTATCTTGACGTTTGGACCTTATTCGGCAGACGGATTCTTCGGCAGCGGAAAATTTACTCATTTCGATGCGGTGCTGGCAATGTATCATGACCAAGGTCTGATTCCGTTTAAGGTGCTGGATATGAGCGGAGTAAACTTCACCGCAGGGCTTCCGGTTATACGCACTTCGCCCGACCATGGGACAGCCTATGACCTCGCGGGCAAGAACGCTTCCAACCACCAAAGTTTTGCACATGCAATCTATATGGCTATCGACCTCCTTCACACGCGTGCATCGAATAAGGAGTTGAAGAAAAATCCGCTGCCTTTTACGCCGCACGAGGAGCGTGAGGACCATCGACCACGCCGTGAGTTTATCGATTTCAAAACCACGCCTGCTGCCCCGGCAGCCGAGTAATGGGTAAGTTCGGAGACAACGCATCTCGTGTCGTTAAAAGGTAAAATAAGTTAATGCCTTGGCCGTGCCAACCCCCTATAAAAGTAAGGTGGATGGTTATAGGATAGTTATAGGATAGGCATACTTTGAAATGTGAATAAAATATAAAAACTAAATATGACAAGTAAAGAAATCAGACAATCCTTTTTGGATTTTATGGAGAGCAAAGGGCACCATATCGTCCCTTCGGCTCCTATGGTTATCAAAGATGACCCGACGCTGATGTTTACCAACGCCGGCATGAACCCGTGGAAGGGTATCATCTTAGGCAATGACCCGATTAAATATCCCCGTGTAGCAGACTCGCAGAAGTGTCTCCGCGTCAGCGGCAAGCACAACGACCTTGAGGAAGTGGGACACGATACATACCACCACACCATGTTCGAGATGCTCGGCAACTGGTCGTTTGGCGACTATTTCAAAGAAGGGGCTATCGACTTTGCGTGGGAATATATCGTCGATGTGCTGCATATCGACCCCAAGAACCTCTATGCCACCGTCTTCGAGGGATCGCCCGAAGAGGGACTGGAG
>USNU01000112.1 GCA_900556095.1 uncultured Bacteroidales bacterium
ACGTCGGATTTTCTTGTACGAAGGGTGGTTCATCAGCGGACTTGGCGCAATGCTCGGATTGCTGCTTGGTGGGGTGATATGCCTGCTGCAACAGCATTTCGGTTTTCTGAAATTGGGCAGTGGGGACGATTATGTCATCTCGGCATACCCGGTGTTGGTGCAGCTGACGGATATACTCATAGTGGCGGCGATTGTATTGTTGCTCGGGTTTGTGTCGGCGTGGTATCCTACACATAAATTGAAGATTAAAAATTAACATGCTTCCTTTATTTTGTGCATTGTACATTGTAAAAAGTAAGGTGGATATAAGGAGAATAGGCTCATTTTCCATCTCTATCCTATAACTATCCTATAAGCATCCTATAACAATGAAGAGCAAATTTTTTATCATATATCTATTATGTGTGTGCGCGCTGATGGCGTGCAGGGAAACCAAACGCCAAGAACCTGCACAACAATACGCCACGGAGTTTACTTCGTGCTATGTGGAGCAGTACGGCAAGGTTTATGATAGTGTGCCGCACAATGTGTTTGCGCTCGATCTGTATTCCGACGGGCTGTCGCTCGATTCGACACGGCGTATTGTCGGTACGGGTACCAACCTGTATATCAGTGATATATTTCTTGCGGATTCGCTCCTTGCTGTGGGGGCATACCATAGCGATACCACTGCCGTTACCCATACATTCCTACCCGGACAGGACTTCGAGGGGACACCTACAGGGATATATCTGTTTTCGGTCGTTGAGTCGGCAAATGCGGGTGTGCAAGTAGTTGATTCAGGGCGTTTTGAGGTTAGTATCACGCCTGATTCACTATACAATATGCACTTTATGCTCTACTACGGCAAGCAGACCTACGAGGGGCGTTTTGAGGGAACATTGAACTATTACGATCGGCGATGAGTGGCAAAGAAAAAGACCCCATATATAGAGAATACCACACGTATCTGTTGTTGGAACGGTCGTACTCCAAGAATACGATTGTATCGTATGAGATGGACTTGGACAAATACAAAGTCTATCTGCAGGAGCATAACCTTGACCCGCTTCGTGTTACATTCGACGACCTGCAAGAGTTTGTTTTCCAGACATTTAAGAATATACCCAACGTGCGCACGCAGGCGCGACTACTTTCTACTTTGCGGTCATTTTACCGTTTTCTGCTCTATCATAACTACATCGATGCCGACCCCACGGAACTATTAGAGGGACCCCAAAAAGAGATGCACCTGCCACAGGTGCTGAGTGTGGAGGAAATCGATCGGTTGACGGCGGCGATAGATTTGTCGTCCAACGAAGGGCACCGCAATCGTGCTATTATTGAAATGCTCTATGGCAGCGGGCTACGGGTGAGTGAACTGGTAAACCTGAAACTATCGCAGATGTATCGCAAAGAGGGCTATATGGTCATCCTTGGCAAAGGAAGCAAACAGCGGTTGGTACCTATCTCGCCTGTGGCGGAGGAGTGGTTCGGCTATTGGATGCAAGACCGCAGTCATTGGGAGATAGTCCCCGGTTGCGAAGACATTGCTTTTCTCAACCGCCGCGGACAACAACTGACCCGTATGATGGTGTTTACTATTATTCGCCGCTTGTGCGAGAAGGCGGGTATTGAAAAAACCGTCTCGCCGCACACCTTGCGCCATTCGTTTGCCACCCACCTCCTGCAAAACGGCGCCGACCTGCGTATCATCCAGCAACTTCTCGGACACGAGGAACTCTCCACCACGGAGATCTATACTCACCTTGACGTGCAAGACCTCCGCAAGGCTGTCCTACAATATCACCCCGCCAATCGGAAACACAAATAAAAATACTGTATACAACGGAATTATAGAGCCTCTCGCACCGCATAGGCGGTGTATAGGAGACAGACCAAACCCACTGAAGAATTACTTGAAACGCTTGTTCTGGATATGGTTTTGTGTGATGTGCTGCGCTGTGGGAATGGCGCAGGAGACTATTCTTGTGGGCGATATCCTCAATGAGCAGACGGGCGAACCGATAGCAGGAGCGAACATCTATTTTGCAGGGACGCATATTGGCACCTCGTCCGACGAACAAGGTGCTTTCATGCTTCGTGCCGACCTCCCGCGTAAGCGGACACTTGTCGTTTCGGCGGTGGGCTACCATACCCGACGTTACCCCATCGAACCCGGTACTATGGCGGGCGTACAGGTGGCATTGCGCGAGAAAACGGCGCTCATTGAGGAAGTTATCGCTACTCCGGGCGAGAATCCTGCTATTCCACTTGTTGCTGCCGTGCGGGCTGCCCGTCCGCATAACGACCGTACCTTGCAGCCGGACCTGCAAACACCCGCAACCGACATAACAGAACTATATATCAGCAACATACAAAAGCGGCACCTGCAACGGCAACTATGGCGTAGCCTGCAAGCGGGGCTGCTTACCGGCGAAGACTCCACTTTTCTGCTACCCCTCTATCGCGCCGAACAGGCGGTTCGTTTGCAGGGAACGGACATACAGCCTGCCGGAGAAAAACACGAACAGGCGTTGGTACTGACGGCGGACGACTATTCCGCCCTGCTTACCACCACAGGTAATCTTAATTTTTATCAGAACTCCGTCTCGCTGCTCGGGCGTGCATTTCTCTCGCCTTTGGCTACATCTGGAGTCACCTATTATCGCTACTATCTCATTGATTCCGTGCTGACAGAGTCCGGCAAAACCTATTTGGTCGATTTCCGCACTCGCAACCCTTTTTATGCTACCTTCAACGGTTCGATGCATATTGATTCCGCTACATTGTCAATCCAATCCATAGATGCTACCGTCCCGGCGCAGACAAGTGTTAACTACCTGAGCAACTTACATATACACCAATCGTTTGCGCCCAACCATACCTTGCAAAGCGAAGAAATCAGTACCCTTTTGGACTTCGCTGTCAAGACTGATACCGTGCACCTTTTTCCTACTGTTCTGCTCAAACATTCGATAAGGGCGACTACTATCCCTACCTCCTTTCAGAGTGGGGAATTCGCAAACCACGTGCAGTGTGAGACGCTTGAAGAGAGTGGGAAAATCGGGGCATTAGATAGTATTCCCCTTATCCGCACCGCCCGCTGGCTTGCCGCTATCATCACCACCGGTTATATTCCTACCGGTGGTGCTGTGGACATCGGGAATATCGAGGAAATACTGCAGGTGAACCAACATGAGACTGTCCACCTTGGTCTGCCTTTCCGCACCAACGAAAAACTCTGGCGCAATGTCTCGCTTGAGGCATCGTTGGGCTACGGTTTCCGCGACCAAGCATTGAAAGGACTCGGACGGGTAAATATCAACTTGCCGACTCTGCGCCGCAACATCTTGTCGGCGGAGTATCAAGACCACTATGTGTGGACAGAGGTGGACGATTTCTCCCGCCTGCTGCGTGAAAACAGTATAGGTTGGAAGAATATGGATTTCACTGCCTATGCCTTTGAGGCACTGCGCTCCAATCCACACACTCACAACACCGCAGCCCGTCAGCGGCAGTTCCAACTCCGCACGGAAAACGATTGGACGGATAACCTCGAAACCTCTTTCTCTGTCCGCTTTGGTTGGATGGGTTACGGCGACCCGATGGTAGGCTACCATGCTATGCTCGACTATCGCTATCAGTCGCTTGGGGCTATCTTCCGTGTGGGGTTCAAGGAACGCAAAGTGGATATGTATTTCCGTCGCGTGCACGTCTATAGTCAATATCCTGTATTGTATCTTGGTTTGGAGGTGGGCTCGTGGCAAACCGACCGTATGATGCACTATCGTATGTATGGCAAACTCAATCTGTTGGTGCGACAGCAGGTCAACCTCGGCATGGGCGGTTCGCTTGACTGGGCTTTGGCGGCAGGCGTTGTCTTAGGCAAGGTGCCATATCCGATGTTGCACCATTTTGAGGGAAACCAAGGCTATGCCTACGACCCCTATCGTTTCACGCTGATGAATAATTTTCAGTATGCTGCCGACCGTTACGTGGCGTTGCATGCCGAGTGGAACGGACAAGGTATTCTCTTTAACCTTATTCCTGGCGTGCGCTATCTGCGTCTGCGCGAGTTGGTCAGTTTCAAACTTGCCTACGGCTATCTCTCCGACCGCAATAGCATTGCCCGCGCTGATTGGGCGGAGACCACGTTGCCCGCCCTCACGGGCACGCCTGTTCCTTATATAGAGATGGGTGTAGGTATTGGCAATATACTCCGTATAGGCGACCTTTATTCTGTATGGCGGCTTACCAACCGCCAAGACCCGACCACGCCTCTCTGGGCGTTGCGTTTCCGTTTGCATATCGGGCTGTAAAATGACATTTTGTGTAGTTTTTGTTATAGTTAATACTGCTTTTTGCATATTAATACGATTTATACGCAAAACAAATCAAAACGTTACAAAATTGTGTATATTTTTGTCTGTGTGGTATAGATTTTGTGTCTTTGTACTCCCAATGGCATAACTATGAAACAGGAATACATATATTTGTTTTTCTCGTGATGTTTTTGCTCCTTATGGCGTATGCTGATATCTCGCCCGAGACACGACTAACAACGCCTATTCCTACAACCACATCATCACTCTCGCCTATGAATTCAATCATTTAGGTAGCATTAGGTGATAGATAGGTGATTCGTTATAGGATGCGCTTAGGATAGAATGGCTATCCACTTTACTATGTATGTTAATTGTTCCTTGAATATGAAACGTTATTCTTTCTATCTGCCGCTTTTATTGGCAGTTGCATTGGCAGGATGCAAAGACCCTACAAATGATTCGGTGACGTCCGGTTCTTCCATAGGCACCACCATCTCTGATAGTACATACACCAATTCGGGCGATTTCATCGAGCAATGAGACGCTTACACCTCGGGCGAAATGAAAGTCATTACCCTGACTTGGTCGTCCTCTTCCGTCAGTATTGACGGCTCTTACGATGGCGTTACCATTACAACGGACGGCACCGATGTTACGATCGTCAGTACCGCTAAAAAAGTGCAGTACGTTCTTTCTTACGTACCCGAAGTTACGCTCAACCAGATGACACTTCTGCTTTCCTCGCCCACGCTGGCAATAGGTACTACATACACCCTTGTTTCGGGTGGTATCTACACGGCGAGTACCGCATCGGACGCTGTCTTGTTCCACAACTTGACCAACGCAGGCATGCTCTCCTCGCCTACCACACTCACTACTGCCACTCTCTCGTCGGTGGTAATCACGGCCGGCAATGTCTCCAATGATGGCGGAGGCGGTCACCCGGGCGGAGGAGGCAATCCGGGCGGTAACCCCGGCGGAGGTGGTCGTCCCGGTGGTTGGTAAATGTTTTTGCGTATGAAAAATAGACGAAATATGATAAATAGTTGTCTGCTTTTGCTTATGTGGCGTAAATTTTGTACCTTTGTGGTCTCAAATCGTGCAACTATGAAACAGAAATATATATATATGTTTTTCCTCCTGATGTTTTTGCCCCTTATGGTGTATGCCGATGTCTCGCCCGAGACCCTGGCAAAACGCGCCAAACGCAAGAATCTGACCATTCGCGAGT
>USNU01000113.1 GCA_900556095.1 uncultured Bacteroidales bacterium
ATGCACGGATAGAGGTGTACCAACGACCGTTGAACTCGCGCGACTCGATGTCAAACGAAACCGTTACCACATCATCAATCTTGCAGGGGTTGTTCTTGATACGATCCTCTCCAAAGATTTCAAAGCAAACCTTACGCGGATACTGCTCCTGCGTCTCCAATACGTACGATTGCACCTTCCAAGGATTACCCGTCTTGCTGGTGCCACTTTGCTCGGGCAGTACCTGAATAATTTTTCCGACTATATCCATTGTTAGTTGAAAGTTGAGAGTTGAGAGTTGAGAGAAGTTGAGTGTTGATAGTTGTAAGTAGTTTAGAGCCGAGCCCAAACACTCAACTCTAAACATACACTCAACTACATACGAATTATTCGCCTTTGATGGCTGCTACACCAGGGAGCACTTTGCCCTCGATAGCCTCGAGAAGCGCACCACCACCCGTGGATATATAACTTACACGGTCAGCGAGACCAAACTTGTTGATACAAGCCACGCTATCGCCACCACCGATAAGCGAATAAGCACCTTCACGGGTAGCCTCGGCAATAGCCTCGGCAATAGCACGCGAACCGGCGGTAAAGTTATCAAACTCGAATACGCCTGCAGGTCCATTCCAAAGGATGGTCTTTGCGCCCTTGATAGCGGCAGCAAAAGCCTCGCGGCTCTCCGGTCCGGCATCCATGCCCTCCCAACCATCAGGAACATTACTTGCCTCGCAAACCTGCTGATGTGCATCATTGGAGAAAGCATCGCCCGCTACGCAGTCGGTACCAAGAACAAGGTTTACACCTTTTGCCTTAGCCTGTGCGATGATATCGAGAGCCAAGTCGAGTTTATCGTCCTCGCAAATCGAGTTACCAATCTTACCGCCCTGTGCTTTGGCAAAAGTATAGGTCATACCACCACAAAGAATCAGGTTGTCCACTTTATCCATCAGATTCTCGATAATACCAATTTTAGTAGATACTTTCGAGCCACCCATAATAGCGGTGAACGGGTGTTTGATATTGTGGAGGATATTGTCCACAGCAGCCACCTCTTTCTCCATCAGATAGCCGAGCATCTTGTTGTCCGCATTAAAATAGTCAGCAATGACAGCGGTAGAAGCGTGTTTGCGGTGAGCGGTACCAAAAGCGTCGTTCACATAGCAGTCAGCATAACTTGCCAGCGTCTTAGCAAACTCTTTCTGACGGGCTTTCATTTCTTTTTTAGCAGCCTCATAAGCAGGATCTTCTTTATCAACATCTACGGGTTTTCCCTCCTCTTCAGGGTAGAAACGGAGGTTCTCAAGCATCAGCACCTCGCCCGGTTTAAGGGCATCGGCCTGTGCTTTAGCCTTGGCACAATCTGTTGCGAATTGCACCTTAACGCCCAGTGCCTCTGAAACAGCGTCCACGATTTGGCTCAAGCTGTATTTCATGTTTACCTTACCTTTCGGTTTGCCCATGTGGCTCATAACAATGAGCGCACCGCCTTGCTCAAGAATATGTTTGAGAGTAGGTAGGGCACCACGGATACGGGTGTCGTCGGTAATCTTACCATTCTCATCGAGTGGCACATTGAAGTCCACACGAACAATCGCTTTCTTGCCAGCGAAATTGTAATCGTTGATTGTCATAGTTGTATATGTTTGTTTATTAGTTTATCTATTAAAAGTTTATAGTTTTTAATTGTCCCAATCTATTGAGTTGAGCTTGCCACGATAGACGTCGCTGAATGTCCGGTCCTGCTGCTCTCCGCCGAAGACATAGATAGCATTGTCACGTACCAGCACCGACTGTTTCTGCCGTGCATTATAGACGTCCGGCAAGGAGTTCTTTGCGCTATCCGCAGCCGTCCAGGTAAGTCCCTCATCGTTGCTTACCAAAATATCCCGACCAAGATACTGCATATCCGCATCCACACCGCCGAACATCAGCAATTGGTGATTATACCAGATGATGCTCGCACCTGTAAGGTCGGCAAACGCAGGACGGTCTATGGAAAAATTCTGCATACGATAGCCCACCACAGGCGAGAACTCCAGATTCCAACGCGAGTTGAGAACAGCCCCACTCTCTGCTCGCCCGCCAACTACCATTGCCCGCGCACGTCCAGCTGCGTTTTCAAAACAGACTGTAGCAAAATCGCTCACCGGAAAATCACTTCTCGGTCGCAAAGCAGTCGGCTTCAATGTATTGTCCTGCATTTTTGCCAACACAAGTCCTTGGCTATCCTCCACTATAGCCCATACCGTATCATTCCACGTCATGAGCATATTGCGAATACAGAAACCTCTGCCGGTATAGTCGGAAGCCGTCCACGAGAGAGCATCCGCAGAAGTATAGAGTGTCAGTGAATCGGCGTAGTAGAGTGTGCTGCCATCTGAGATGATACGGCGCACGTGGCAGCCGTCCGGCAGCCCCGATGGCGTCTGTCGGTCGCTCCATGTTATACCGTCAGCAGAAATATAAACCGATGTACGGAAACCATTATTGCTCACCAATACAAATCGGTTACCAAGTGCTACCACACGTTGCTCACTATTGTCTGTCAGCACCTGCGGGCAGAGTTGCTCCCAATGGTATAAATCCGGATCGACCTGATGCACATATGCCCGCAATTCATACACTTTGGTATTCTTTCCATCCTGCGACTTTACCGTCAGATACAGCGGTTGTTTTTCAAAGTTAATCGTATCCGAACCGCCCAATACAATCGTGGTATCGGGTGTTTGCATTACCGCAGAACCGGGTGTAGCGGCAAACGTAAATTTAGGCACTACCGAGTCCAACGGCGTACCATACATAATTGAATCAAGATTATGCACCAAGCCGGTATCCAGACGCTCCTCCACCTTAAAGGAAGCAGCAGCCAATCCGGGATATT
Source organism: uncultured Bacteroidales bacterium (assembly GCA_900556095.1). GTDB lineage: Bacteria > Bacteroidota > Bacteroidia > Bacteroidales > Paludibacteraceae > Colicola. The sequence continues at coordinate 2,867 of USNU01000113.1, forward strand.
TGCTGTTTGCTGTGAAACTAAAAGCAGTCAGTTGCGCCACTGACGACTTCGTAGTTGTGGAAGTCTTGTCATCGCATCCTGCCAATCCTATCAATATAAGCCCTATCAAGGGTAAAAAACGCTTCATACTTTATTTTTAAGGCAAAATTAGTGCCATTTTTGCAAATATGCAAATAATGTACTAATTTTGCATACTTTTTTATTGGCAATCCGTTTGTAGGAATACCTAAAATCAGACTATCTATGCTTTTTGCCTCCCAACTACACGACCTGAAGAATTGTCTTCCTTGGAACACCAAGCGTCAGCAACAGAAGGCTTTGCGTACTATCGTAGAGCAAAAGCGTCGTATCTATCCCGCCGAGCAAGCCGCAGCCGACTCACACACCATTGTAGAGAAAATTGAGCAGTCTGCTTTCTTCCGCGATGCCGGCACCGTGCTACTCTATTATCCCATTCATAATGAAGTCGACTTACGCCCGCTTCTCAAATACCATGACAGCAAAACGCTCCTTTTACCCGTGACGCACCGCGAATCTATCGAAGTCCGCGCCTATACGGGTGAAGATTGTCTAAAGGAGGGCTATGCCCATATTCCCGAACCGCAAACGCCTGCTTATACAGGCAAAGTGGATTTAATCCTCGTTCCCGGTGTGGTTTTCGACCGCAAGGGACATCGCATCGGACGCGGCGGGGGGTATTACGATCGTTTTCTCAAGAAACACAAGCAATCGTGCAAGTTAGGCGTTGCCTACGATTTCCAACTCAAGCACCACGACCTGCCTCAGATGTTCCATGACCAACCACTCAACGGAGTTATCACTCCTCTGGAGACCATTGTATTGTAGGCTGTATCTCCTGTTCGTGTTTCAAACGTCTGTCTGTCTCCGGCGACAAACGCTTCTCTGTGGGACGGTAGTAGTAAATCAAGCCATAGTTCTTACAATGACACAGGCGATCATAGGGTAACAGGTCTTTGTAGTACTCATCCACCTGGTTCCAAATTTCCACAATCAGTGCATCCGCCTGCTTGCGCATTTCCTCCATATCGCCTGCCACACGCGTGGTGGTCTTTTTGTGCATTGTATGGTTAATCTGGTGCTCCTTAAAGATGTCGTAATGTACTTTCACCTTATTGATAGCGGGATTATATATCGGGAAACCGCCCATCTGCGTACGTTTCTGTTCGCCATTGATAATATTTTCGCCCCACACCAACAGGTCCTCCTCGCTACTCAAATCAGGCACAATATGGTTATTGGGGTCCAGGCCGTACAACTCTTTCTGCTCCCGTTTGATTTCTCCACGAATAACCGACATATTTAGCACCTGAATAAAATGCGAAATATACATTCGCGCGTTCTGGACCACATGGCGATATTTCTTGTTGGCAGCCACACGCGACTGAAAATTATCGTGGTATTGCATTACCATATTCTCAAACTGCATCAAGAAACGTTGTGCTTCACTCAAAGTCTTGTATTTCAGCACTTGTTCCGTGAAGTCCGCCTCACTGGCACGCTGCACGGCAGTTTGCAATGCTGCCAATCGTGCTTGGTCTGTATTGGGTAGTCGTCTGTATGGCATAGCAATAAAATTTAGTGATTCTGAGTGTATAAAAGTAAGGTGGATATAAGGAGTCTGTTACATGGTGCGCATTACGAGTTTCTCCGCCAACTTGCGCAACTGCTCCGTAGCATCGTTCTGCGGGAGAGCATTCAATTGCGACAATGCTTCGTGGGTATGCAGTTGCATCACCGTCTCGCACACCTCGCGTGCACCTGTGCGCGTATATATATCGGTTACTGCCTGTATCTTCTCGTCCGATTTATCCTGTGTCTGCAACCACTGTTCCAACTCCGCACGGGTCTCGTCGTCGGCACGCTGCAGTGCCGTCAGGAGCATATAGGTCTTTTTGTTGCAACATATATCGCCACCGATGGCTTTGCCAAAGGTCCTTGGGTCGCCATAGACATCTAATATATCGTCCTGTATCTGGAACGCCAAACCTATATTGATTCCGTATTCGTACAGGGCTTTCTGCTGTGCCGCATTTGCCCCTGCAATATACGCCCCTATTTGCAATGCCGTGGCCAGTAGCACCGAAGTCTTGAGACGAATCATCTGCATATACTCCTCTATTGACACTTGCTCGCGCCCCTCAAACTCCATATCGTATTGCTGCCCCTCGCATATCTCCGTTGCCATCTTGTTGAACAGCCGCAGCGTCTCCGACAAGCGATCGGCAGGTACCCTGCTCAACAGCGTATATGCCTCTATTACCATCTGATCGCCCGAAAGTATGGCAGTATTATCATTCCAACGCACATGTACCGTCGGTCGCCCACGGCGGATATCCGCCTTGTCCATTACGTCATCGTGCAAGAGTGTGAAATTATGAAACACCTCTATTGCCAATGCGGCGGGCAACACCTTTTCTTCCTTGCCGCCGAACATCTCTGCGGCCAATAGTACCAACCGCGGGCGCAAACGCTTCCCCCCCGAAGCGAGGGTATATTCTATCGGCTCCCC
>USNU01000114.1 GCA_900556095.1 uncultured Bacteroidales bacterium
GACGTTCGTTTTTGAACACTTCTTTGGCGTGTGCAAGTACCTTATCTACATCAATATCCGGCGTCAGTTCAATACGGTTCTTCGAGATAAAATAGTTAGGGAAAGTCTTGCGCAGTTCGCTCACGGTGCAACCCTTGTGTGCTAAACTGCTGAGAAACAGTGCAATACCTACAAGTGCATCACGCCCGTAGTGGCTCTCCGGATAGATGACACCGCCATTACCCTCGCCGCCGATAACTGCCTGAGTGGCTTTCATCTCCGTCGTTACATTCACTTCCCCTACCGCCGATGCGCTGTAACTCCCACCGTACGAGCGGGTTACGTCGCTCAGCGCACGCGTGGACGACATATTGCTGACCGTGTTGCCCGGCGTATGGCTCAGCACATAATCCGCTACGCTTACCAAAGTGTACTCCTCGCCGAACATATCGCCGTTCTCGCAGACGATAGCCAGACGATCTACATCGGGGTCCACCACAAATCCCACATCGGCTTTGCCACTGCGGAGCAGGTCGCTAATCTCGGTCAGGTGTTGTGGCAGAGGTTCCGGGTTGTGCGGGAACTGACCATTGGGCGTGCAGTTCAGTTCAATGATGTTTTTTACCCCCAAAGCGCGCAGAATAGCCGGTATGGCAATGCCGCCAACCGAGTTTACACAGTCAATCGCCACGGTGAAATTCTTTGCCTCAATCGCCTGTTTGTCAACCAATTTCAGCCCCAAGACATTCTGAATATGGTAGGGCAGATAGTCTTTTTCTGTGATGTGTCCAAGGTGGTCCACTTCAGCGAAACTGAAATCCTCTGCCTCTGCGATAGCGAGCACACCTTTTCCCTCTTCGTCGTTCAGAAACTCGCCTTTCTCGTTGAGCAGTTTGAGCGCATTCCATTGTTTCGGGTTGTGGCTGGCAGTGAGAATGATACCGCCCGCCGCCTTTTCGCCTATCACCGCCAACTCCGTTGTAGGGGTGCTGGCAAGACCGATATTCACTACATCATAGCCCATACCCATCAGCGTTCCGCTCACAAGTTGATATACCATTTCACCCGATATGCGTGCGTCTCTACCTACTACAATCGTCTGGTTATCAGGCATTGCCGCGCGACGTTGCGTAGCGTATGCTGCCGTAAAACGAACTATATCTACAGGATTCAATCCATCACCTACGCGTCCGCCTATCGTACCGCGTATTCCCGAAATACTTTTTACTAAACTCATAATCTGTCTATTATTCTATTTGTCTAACTTCTAATAGCGAACACAAGCGAGCGGTCTTGCATCCAGTCTATCTTTTTACCTTGATATTCAGTATATATCCGTATGGCGTAACGCTTGAGTTGTCGGCATCAAAACCCTGCTTGCTCGGACAGATCAGCACACACTCCGAGTTGGGATATTTCATGAGCCGCACTGCCTCCTGCCAACCCGTGCAGGCGTTGGTCAGGTCGCTGCCGTACTTGAACTCAAGAGGGTAGGCATTGTCGAGCGTACTCCAATAACTGGTCGTGTCCGCATTCTCTGTCAGCGCATAGCGTTTGTAGCGCACCACGATAGTCTCGTTACGCAGTATCTGGTTGTCAATGGTGTCCCCGTCGGCTACCGTTTGGGCTGCACCCCGTTTGTTGAGGTGAAAATAGAGGTTGTCGTATCCCTCCACTTTGTAGTAGTCTTTCTCCCCCCAAACGACACTATCCGCAGGCAGTTCGCTGATGATATTCAGCCCGTTGCGCGAGATATAGTTGGCTATCAGTTTGTCTTCTGCTTTTCGTTTGTCGGAGTAGGTGTTGGAGTTGCAACTTGCCATCAGTATGACAAGACCGGCACACCCAAAGAGTATTTTTTTCATTTTATTTCGATGTCTATGATTACATTAGTATAGGGAGGTATGGCTTCGTTGCCGTGCATTCCGTAGGCGGAATACCATGGGGCAAGCAGGATGATATGGTCTCCGTGGTGCCATTCTCCGCAGTGTATGTCGGCGCATATAGGCAGTTCGTTCCGTCCGATGCGATATTCGCGCTCCTCGTCCAGCAGAAGCCTTCCTTCTAGGTCTTTCGTGCGGATATGCATACACCATAATTCGTCCTCTTTAGGCGATGGACCATCGCTGTCGCCGTGTCCGGCAATACGCATCCATGCATTGCTGATAGCCATCAGGGCATACTGCTCCTCTTGTCCTTCTACATAGCGTAGCAGGGCTTGGTCAGCCTCTTTGGCCATACGCTGGTTCATCTCCATCAGTGCTATCGCAGCGGTGTCCTCTTGGGGCGCCTGACCGCTCTTGTAAGTCGGACGCTGCGGACCTTTGCCTCCGCAACCTACCAACAAACTGCATACCAAAACAACGATTGCCTGTATTTTTTTCATCAAGTGTTTTTTCTTTTGTCCTAAAAAATCCTCAGACCTCTCTTTTTTTATTTCTCTCCGTCAATATCCTTCAGCCGCTCTCTGCGATACTCCGAAGGTGTCATTCCGTAGGTCGCCTTGAAGCACTTCGCAAAGTAGCGTGAGTCGTTCATTCCTACCATATAAGTTACTTCGGTGATGTTATATTGCTTCTGTTCAAGCAGTTGTGCCGCACGTTTGATACGCATCTCGCGGATAAACTCCACGGGACTTAGACCCGTCAGGCTCTTCAGTTTGTTGAAGAACACCGTGCGTCCCATACCCATGTCTTCTACCAGTTCGTCCACGGTCAGCGTGTTGTTTTCCATCTGCTTATCCATAATGTCCAATAACTTCGCGAGGAACGTATCGCCCTGTACACCCTCGTCGTTCTTCTGTGGCTCAAGGCGCATCAGCCGTTTGCGGTAGTTCGCCTCCAGTTGGACACGCTGGCTGATCAGGTTCCTTACCCTTGCACGCAGATATTCGGGTTCAAAAGGTTTGGTCACATAGTCGTCCGCTCCCTCTTTCATTGCCTCCAACCGGCTCTCTATCGCCGATTTGGCACTGAGCAGTATTATGGGGATATGGTTCAGATCTTGCGAGCGTTTGATATGGCTGGTCAGTTCCAAACCGTCCATGTTGGGCATCATCAGGTCGGTAATCACCACATCGGGCATATCTTTCTCGATGGTCGCCAATGCCTCTTTGCCGTCGGCGGCTTTTATTATGCGGTAGTCGCCACCGAGGATATTGCTAAGGAACGAACGCATATCTTCGTTGTCGTCCACCACCATGATTGTCCGTTTGTTATCTTTGGTGTCTATTTGTGCCAGTCTGTTTTCGAGGGTCTCTTGCGGGAGCGATGTGGTCTGCGTGCTGCTCTTGTCGTCCACCACTATATCTACCTCGCTGCCGAAATGCTCTTTGCCCGTGCGGAACATCACGGTGAAAGTCGTGCCTTTGCCCACTTCGCTCTCTACTTCTATATACCCGTGGTGCAAATCCACCAGTTCTTTTACAAGGTTCATACCGATACCCGTTCCGGTGTTGTTCTGTCCGCTCAGTTCGTTGTTGCTCGAGAAACGCTCAAATAGCACACCGCGTTTCTCCATTGGAATGCCGATACCTTCGTCTTTGACAATCAGCAACACATATCCCGGTTTCTCATCCACCGTCACTGTGATACTCTTGCCCGCAGGAGTGAACTTGAATGCATTGCTCAGCAGGTTGAATAGGATTGTATCCACGCGGCTTCTGTCAACCCATATCGTGCTGTCTCCGGCTTTGTTCTCTATGTTCAGGTTGATATGTTTGTCGTATGCCTCTTTCTTGAAGTTCGCGCACGTCTCGTTTACAATGTCGCTCAATAGCGATTTCTGCACTTTGAGCCGCATCTTCTTGTTCTGTATCTTGCGGAAGTCAAGCAATTGGTTCACCATTCGCAGCATGCGATGGCTGTTGCTCTGTACTATCTCCAACTGCCCGCGCACACTGTTCGATATGCGTTCCGTCTGTAGGATATTCTCCACAGGACCGATGATTAGTGTCAGCGGGGTACGCAACTCATGGCTGATGTTGGTGAAGAAGCGCAACTTGATATCCGTAACTTGCTGTTCCACTTGTACTTTCCTGCGCAACGCCTCATACGTATATAGGATATAACCCACCAATATCACTACCCCGATAAACAGCAATGCATATAGGCACATCGCCCACCAACTCGCCCACATAGGCGCTTCTACTATCACGCATAGTGCTATCTCGTTGTCTGCTTCGCCGCCTTCGCGGTTGGTGGAACGCACGCGGAACATATATTTGCCGTGATGGAGGTTCGTATAGGTTACTCGCCGTTGGTCGTAGGCAAACACCCATTCGTCCGACAGCCCTTCCAGCATATACGAATAGGCTATCTTCTTGGCGTTTACGTATTCCAATGCCGCATATTCAATCGTGAGGTTCGCATCATGTTCCACCACCACCGTATCCGAGAAGGGCAATATCTTTCCTTCCGAACTGCAACGCACAATATGCATCGGCGGTGTGGATTGTGTGTGTGTAACCTTGCTCGGATTAAAGGTGCAGTAGCCGTTCGAGTAACCGAAAAGGATACTCCCCGTATGGGTGCGCAAAGCATGGGCTTCCGTAAAACAGGTATTGCGCTGGGCGTCCAAAGCATCGTAGTAATAATATTCACCTGTTTCAATGTTCAGCTGCGTGATGTCGCTTTCAGAACTGAACCACAGGTTCTGGCCGTCGCCTACTATACTCAGTACAATGTCTTGGTGCGTCTGTACCCGTTTGATCTCGTTCTTCGGATCGTTTGGGTCAAGCATGTTCAGCCCCCCGCCGAAGGTGCCCAGCCATAGTTTGCCCCCGCTGTAGTATATCGCACGGATGTCATAACTCGGTATCATCTCGCTGCTCAGATTCTGCAGGTCCACCTTGAATAATCCCGTCGTCGTACCACACCACACCGTATTGTCCACTATCGCAATATCGCGTATCTTCAGACCGTTGCCTATTACTTTCGGCTCTCTGAAATGGTGCCTACTGCTGTCGTAGGTGAGGATATTCAGCCCGCCGCCGTAGGTGCCTACGTATAGCGTCCCGTCGCTGCCTTCAACAATATCGTAGATGTCTGCACTCCCGGTCGGGATAGTCTTCCCTGTTGCCGCATAGCGCAATCCGTAACCTTTCGTTCCGTATAGCACCCCGTAGCGGCTGTCTATGGCGCAATAGATACGCCGCTTGTCTTTCACAATCTTCTCTATCTCGCCGTTTTTCAGTTGTACAAATGCACGCACTTCGCCTTTCTCTGTCGCCGACTTCCGCATATCGGTCAGTTCGTAGGGCTGAGGCTCCATATTGATACAATCTACACCACCATCATAAGTGGAGAGCCACATCTGTCCATCCTTGTCCACGTATGCGGTGTGAATCATATTCGTTAGTTCCAGCGGATTGACCAACTCGTCTTTCTCATAGTCGTAGTACGACCA
>USNU01000115.1 GCA_900556095.1 uncultured Bacteroidales bacterium
GATATCCACCTGATATCCACCTGACATCCACCTGACTTTTTTATACAGGGTGTACTTGCAAACATCGATATTTTTCCGTAAATTTGCGCCGTCAAAACAGAATATTATGAAAACAAAACATGTGGCCCTTGTGCTTGGTTCGGGCGGCGCACGCGGAATGGCGCATATCGGTGCAATCGAAGAATTATTGGACCGAGGTTATGAGATAACGAGTATTGCAGGTACATCAATGGGGTCAATGATTGCAGGTATGTACGCGGCTGGGCGACTGCAAGAAGCCAAAGACTGGTTCTTGCAGGTGGACAAACAGTTGATACTCAGAATGATGGATATTTCGCTTTCGCTCAACTCGGTCGTGAAAGGCGATCGCATTATCAATGAGTTGGAAAAGGTGGTACCGGATTGCCAAATTCAAGACTTGCCTATCCCGTGCTCAATTGTATCGGCAGATTTAATCTCAGCGGACGAGGTGGTGTTTAAGACGGGCAGTTTGTTCAATGCCATTCGTGCCAGTATCAGTATTCCGCTTTTTTTTCAGCCTGTGCAGAAAGGGCGACGGCTATTGGTGGACGGAGGTATCCTCAATCCGCTGCCGCTCAATCGTGTGAAACGGCAACGTGGAGACTTGCTCGTGGCAATGAATATCTCTGGAAAAGACCGTATGGCAGTGAAGAAACAGCAGACCCAATCGGCATTGAGCAAGGCAACCGAACTGATGAAGAAAAAAGGCATAAACATACCTTCGCAGTTGCAGGGACTTACTATGCGCTTGGAGAAAAAACAAGTGGAGCAAAGTGTAAACCTTACTAATTCTGTGAATTATATCACGTTGGTGGATAGGATGCTGGATATGCAGATACAGCAGAACACACAATTAGCATTACAACTCACCCCGCCGGATATTCTCGCCGAAATGCCGCAATATGCATTCACTACTTTTGATTTCGACAAGGCGGAAACCATTATGGAGCAAGGGCGTCTCTTAATGCGCGAAGCCATTGATCGCTATGAGAAACAATTAACGATTAACAATTAACATCCCCATTTCCCATAGTTTCTCATTAATGGTTAATTGGCGGGAAATTATATGTTTTATAAACGTTTTACCCTTTTTGTTTGCGGAAGGCTTGAGCACTCATACCTGTATGAATACGGAAGTACTTGCAGAAACTGCTTGCCGTAGCAAAATCCATACTGAAAGCAATCTCTTTGATGCTCTCGTCGGTGGCGAGCAAGCGTTGTTTGATTTCGCGAATGGCGATATCGTTGATAATGTCCGACGGGGTTTTCTTTGCCACTTGATTACAGATATAGGTCAGATATTTGGCAGAGATCGCCATTTGGTCGGCATACCATGAAACAGGGTGGCGCGAGGTGCGGTTGTTTTCCAATAGGCGGACAAATTGTGAGAAAAGTTGCGTGGTGTGTGTGTTGGCTATGGTTTCGTTGACAGGCACAATATCTTCCTGCTGTTCGTGCATCGATTCGTCCACCCACGAAATCATCTCAAATATAATGGCTTGTGCCAACATATCGGCAATACGTTTTTGGTATGTGGTAGATTCTTGTGAGTAGAGTTCCACCAGTTGCCCGTATGCTTCGCTCAACTGCAAGCGACGCTCGTTGAGATGAATAATCGGGTGATTGGAGAGAAACTGATATTTGTCGTACCAATTGTCTTGCAAGCGCAGGCATGAATAGGCTATATCGCTCAGAGAATCGGATGTAAAAGAGAAAATCTGACACTGAAAATCAGGCGTATGCATATAATGCCCGAGCAGAAAATCGGGCATACAGAACAACAAATCATTTTGCTGTATTTCATAACTGTCTTGGTTCAGTTCTACACGCAGACGTCCCTGACGGCATACAATGATCAACGCAGAAACCACAGGCACCTGATTGTTATTTACCAAAGCATCCAAATCGTCAGAAATGAGAATGTTCTCATAAGGAATTTTGCCTATCATACTATTCCGTTTTTCGTGAATATACGTTTGATTTGTATAGAAAATACAAAAAATGTTCCAAACGGACAATTTATACCCCTTAATAAGTTGCAAAAACGGCAAAAGGTAATAAAATAGAAATTATTTACTCCTTTTGGATTATCGTAAGAGGGCGCATTGGCAATGTTTTTGTTGCAAGAAGTATAACTTTTAATTTTATATCTTATGGAAGAAAAACAGACTATGCAAGTGAAACAAGCGAAACGCATACAAACTTCTTTGCTCAATGGCGTGGAACGCAAGGCGTTGGTTTGGATGGCAGAGCGTATGCCGCGGTGGGTTACATCGGATATGTTGTCGGGTATCGGTTTTGTCGGTGCATTGATTATTGCAGCGGGTTATATGCTCTCGGATATAAATATCAACTTCCTGTGGCTCAGTAGTTTCGGTTTTGTGATACACTGGTTTGGAGACTCTATGGATGGTTCTTTGGCACGTGTCCGTCAGACACAACGTCCGCTCTATGGTTTTTATCTTGACCATACGTTGGATGTTATTACCGAGTTTATTATGTTTATGGGTGCCGGACTATCGGCTCTGCTGCGTCTGGATGTTGCCCTGTTGGTTTTTATTGCCTATCTGATGCTCACGCTTAACGTTACTATCAATACGCACCTCAAGGGCGAGTTCCGTCTTACGTATGCCAAACTTGGTCCGACGGAGTTTCGTCTTATCATGATTATTGTCAATACACTCCTTATATACATACGCCCGCTGCGTGAATTCTCCACTATTTGGAATATTGGTTCTTGCTCTTTGACAATGAGCGGATTGGATATCATCGCTTTGGGTATATTTGCATTGCTGTTGATTATCTACGTAGTTACGTTTTTTGGTGATTTGCGGGACTATGCCCGCCGCGACCCGCTGCCTGAACGCAAAGACTGATGCCACTTTGGTTGCATATACTGATTTGGATTTTTGCCATCAATACGATTGTGGTGATCGTGTTGGAAAATCGCCGGCCGACCGATACGTTGGCGTGGGTGCTTCTGCTGCTTTTTATACCCATTGTGGGGTTGATTCTGTACTTCTTGTTTGGTACACGTCCTATGCGGCATACGCTTATCAAACCGGAAGATTTACAAACACTTAAGGCGCATATACAGCCGTTGGCAGTTAGTCCGACCGAAGAGGAAAGACCGTTGGCGGATCTCTTGCTTGCCAATAATCAAGCCTATTTGACGGCAGACAACCATATAGAACTATATGCCACGTTCAAAGATATGGTGGAACATTTGCAGCAAGATTTGGTGGCAGCCAAAGATCATATCCATTTTCAATTTTTTAAGTTTGAGGACGATATTGTCGGGCGGCAAATCAGTGATATACTGATTGATAAGGCCTCGCATGGTGTGGAGGTGCGTGTTATCTACGATGCCGCTGCCAATTGGAGTGTGCCTGTCGGTTTCTATCGCCGTTTGCGCAAAGCCGGGGTAGATGTGCAACCTTTTAACAGGATATTTCCTTATCTATCATCATTTTCCAACTATCGTAATCATCGCAAAGTGGTCGTTATTGACGGAAAAGTGGGGTATATGGGCGGAATGAATATCGCCGAACGTTATCTCACCGGAATCCGTACAGGTGTGTGGCGCGATACGCATTTTCGAATTACGGGGTCGGCTGTGGGCGAGATGCAGATTGCTTTTCTCTCCGATTGGCATTTTGCCGCACGTCAACTGCTTGCCGGACAGCGCTACTTTCCCCAAATGGAGAGGACTACCTTGTCTGCAAATAGAGTGCAGATCGTTACTTCCAATCCTACAGATCCGTGGCGGGTGATGAATCAGTCGCTTACGTTGCTTATTGCTCGGGCGTGCAACTATGTTTGGTTGCAGTCACCTTATTTTATCCCCACTGATGCTATCTTGAATGCCCTCTGTACTGCAGCCCTTGCGGGGAAGGATGTGCGGCTGATGATACCCGCCAAGAGCGATCGGGGTGTATTAGTGCCCAAAGCCACGTTTTCATATCTTGACCGTATCTTGTCGGCAGGAGTGCGCGTTTTTCTCTATGATGCAGGGTATATGCATGCCAAAACGATAGTTGTGGACGACCGTATTGCGAGTATCGGTAGTGTAAATATCGACCCGCGCAGCATCAGTCTGTCTTTTGAAATCAACGCTTTTGTCTATGATGCAGATGTGGCTTTGCAACAACGTGCGTTGTTTGAGCAGGATATGCAGCAAGCACATGAACTTAACCTTGCCGATTGGCGCAAACGTTCGGTCGGAGAACGTTGTATCGAGTCTTTTGCTCGTATTCTTGCACCGATTTTCTGATAGAGGACAATCAATAAGCAACTCCCGCTAATTTACAAGATTAGCGGGAGTTGCTTTATATATGAGGCTAATGAGCCTAACAAGTCCAATAGGGCTTAATGGGGCAGTGGTTATTCCATTAGTTTCTTGTATCGCACACGATGCGGCTCTACGGCATCATCACCGAGACGCATACGCTTGTTGGCTTCGTAGTCAGAGTAACTGCCCTCAAACCAGAAGACCTTCGAGTCGCCTTCGTAGGCAAGAATATGGGTGCATATACGGTCGAGGAACCAACGGTCGTGTGAGATAACTACGGCACAACCCGCAAAGTTTTCCAAACCTTCCTCCAACGCACGCAGGGTATTCACATCGATGTCGTTGGTCGGTTCGTCTAATAGCAGTACATTCGCCTCGCTTTTGAGTGTCAAGGCAAGGTGCAGACGGTTGCGCTCACCGCCCGACAATACACCGCATTTCTTCTCTTGGTCGCTGCCTGTAAAGTTGAACCGGCTCAAATAGGCACGGGCATTGATTTCGCGTCCGCCCACACGGATATATTCCGTGCCGTTGGAGATGGTCTCGAATACCGTTTTCTCGGGGTCGATGTTCGAGTGCACCTGATCCACATAACCCACTTTCACCGTCTCACCCACTGAGAACGTACCTTTGTCGGCTTTCTCCATCCCCATAATCATACGGAATAGGGTAGTCTTGCCCGCACCGTTCGGACCTATCACGCCTACGATACCATTCGGCGGTAGCATAAAGTTCAAATCCTCGAATAGTACTCGGTCGCCAAACGCTTTGGCAACGCCCTCGGCATTGATGACTTTGTTGCCCAAACGCGGTCCGTTGGGAATGAAGATCTCCAGTTTCTCCTCGCGCTCGCGCTGTTCCTCGTTGAGCATTTTGTCGTAGGCTCCCAAACGGGCTTTGGACTTTGCCTGACGGGCTTTGGGTGCCATACGCACCCATTCCAATTCGCGCTCCAAGGTCTTGCGGCGTTTGCTGGCTTGTTTCTCTTCCA
>USNU01000116.1 GCA_900556095.1 uncultured Bacteroidales bacterium
CGCGTGATGTGATGACCTATATCACAACCGCCGACAATACGATGCACTTCGATGCTATTGGCAAAGACTTTGCCGAGGGCTTGAATATGTCGCCCGAACTGACGCTCACCATCAATCCCAACCAACGCTATCAGGACTTCGACGGCTTTGGTGCGGCTATCACGGGGGCTGCGGCATACAACCTTATGCAGATGTCGCAAGCCAATCGTACCAAACTGCTCCGCGAAACCTTTGACGTGAAAGACGGTATGGGCTATAGTTATGTGCGTGTGCCTATTGGAGGTAGCGATTTCAACGCCCGCTCCAACTACGACTACACCTGTTGCGACACCAAGGGTATTGAGCATTTTGCTCTTACTTCCGACGAGACACAGTACATCATGCCTGTTCTCAAAGAGATATTGGCTATCAACCCCGACCTCAAAGTGATGGGTACCCCGTGGAGTTGTCCGCGTTGGATGAAAGTGGACGACATCCATAAGAAGAATGCCTACAACAACTGGGTGGGCGGTTATCTCAACCCCGACTACTATCAAGACTATGCCACCTATTTTGTCAAATGGATACAAGCCTTTGAAGCAGAGGGTGTAAACATCACCAGTGTTACTGTGGAGAATGAGCCGCTAAACTGGGGCAACTCAATGTCGCTCTATATGCCGTGGAATCAAGAACGCGATTTTGTCAAGACCGCCCTTGGACCCGCTTTCCGCGCGGCGAATCTGCAGACGAAAATCATCTGCTTTGACCACAACTACAATTACGATGGCAAAGAAGATCAACAGCAATACCCGCTCAAAATTTACGCCGATGCCGACGCATCGCAGTATATTGATGGTGCCGCTTACCATAACTATGGCGGCAATCCGTCCGAATTGGAGAATATCCACAAGAAAGCCCCCGAGAAGAACCTTTATTTCACAGAGGCGTCTATCGGCACATGGAACTATCAGAGTTTCAATCAGTCGCTTATGCAGGAAATGAAGAATACCTGTATGGCAACCGTTACGCGCTGGTGCAAAGCGGTGATTGTGTGGAACTTTATGCTTGATGACAATGGTGGTCCTCACGGCGGTGCAGGGGCTTGCTCCACATGTTATGGGGCGGTTGATGTATCCTCGCGCGACTACACTACGCTTACTAAACGTAGCCACTATTATGTAATTGGGCATCTCAGCAAAGCCCTCCGTACCGGTTCTACTCGTATCGGTACTACGGGCTACTTGCCCACCAATGTATCGGCAGTGGCATCCGAGAATCCCGATGGTACGTATGGTTTGGTGCTTTTTAACGAGGGCGACAGCGGTGTAAATTTTATCATCGATGACAATACCCACCATTTCAATGTTACCCTCCCTGCTAAGAGTATCACCTCTTGCGTTTGGAATAGATAATGCGTAATTTGTAATTGACGTTCCCAATGAAACGCTGCCTACATACCTTTCTGCTCTCCTTTGTGGTGTTGGTATCATCCTGCACTACAACACCCGAACATACTGTTTGTTTCTTCGGATCATCGGTGTGCAAAGGGGTGGGTGCTGATTCTTTGCAAGGCTATGCCGACTTGGTTGGTCAGCGTTTGCCTCATGGTTGGCAAGCGGTGAATGTCTCTGTCAGTGGCAACGATACGTATGATCTCTTTGCCCGCTATGATCGAGACCTGATGCCTACGTCGGCAAAGTACGTGGTTGTCGGTCTCAGTCTCGGCAATGAGGGGTTGCACGAGAAAGGCGAACGCGCTTTGCTCTCCTATCGCGAGAATATGCCGCGCTTGATAGAGCAATTGCAGCGCGACGGGCGCATAGTTATCGTTACCAGCAATTATCCGCGTGCCGACTTCAATGCGGTGGATTATGAGGACCTTTGCGAGGTGAACCTCGAGGTGCAGCAGTGGAATGTAACTACTATCAATCTCTTCGGCACGATTGATGACGGCGCGGGGCATTGGGCGGACAACTATTGGAACGGGCAGGATATATGGCACCCGAACAGCCGTGGGCATCACGCTTTCGCGTCGGCTTTCCCGATTTCTATGTGGCAGGCTCTCGATAAGGGTAAACCGCTGCCTGAGAAAATAAGCACAGACGGCGATAAGAACAATGTGCATTGCGTCTCCTTTACGCCCGAATTGGGATTGGAGAGTTACACACTCTGCTATGAGAGTGATGGCGAGTTCCATTACGAGGTCTTTGCCGGTGCGCAACGCCAAGGCGAGATGCCGCCCGCATCATTCAGAATATGCGGCAACAATATCCATCAACTGATGTTCTACCGCTCCGCTATGACCCCGCGTGAGATAGATGCTGTTCGCAGTGGCAAAATGCTCCGTTCAAGTCTCGAACTCTATTGCCCTCTCCTCGGAGACAATCCTGCTAATTACGCACAAACAATGAATACAATAACAACTAACTAAATAACCATTTTATTAACAATTAAATTTTAGTATTATGAAAAAGTTATTCTCTTTTTTCGTAGTCGCTATGGCAGCACTCTCGCTGAACGCTGCTGACTATTACCTCGTAGGTGCTGCTACTGGTTGGACGCCCGACAATGCTGCTACCAAGTTTACAGAAGTGAATGCCGGTTCCGGTATGTACAAATTGGAAGTCGCTGACCTGTATGGTGAGTTCAAAATCACTGTAGATGGCAAATGGCATCCGCAGTTCGGTGCCGCTGCAGAAGGCGAAGGCCCGGTTGTCAATGGCGCAGAGTACAAATTGGTGAAGTGTGTGGATACTGATACCCAAGAGGGTGATGCTCCGGCTAACGCCACATTCTTGATGGGTGAAACTGATATCAAGGATCCGCGTATCAAGGACGCCACTATTATGCTTACCGTGAATGGCGATGAGATGTATATCACTGTTAGCGGTACCGTTTATGACCACTCTGTTATTCCCGCTACCTACCAAATCATCGGTGGTTTTACCAACAACTGGAATACGGCAGACGCTATCCAATTTGAGGCTGAAGGCGACGTATTGACCGCTGTTGTACCCGATTTGAACGGTACATTCAAGATTATTGTAGACCGCGCTTGGACGATGCAATATGCTACCAATTGGGAAACTAAAGCAGGGCTGGAATACAACAAACCCTATGTGTTGGGCGCAAAGAACGATGAGCAGGGCGACCCTGCCAACTTGGGCTTGGCTAATCCTTTTGGTGGTTACAAAAATGCCAAACTGACCCTTACTGATGACGAGAAAGGCAACAAAGTGCTGACTCTTGTTGCAGGTGATTTCTATGCAGCGGATGTATCGGCGGCTACTTGGTATCTCCCCGGTGAACAACTCGGTTGGAAGTGTGAGGCAGATCAACAGTTTGCTCCTGTAGCAGGCAAAGAGAATACGTATGAGATCTTGGCTGCTGAGTTTGGCGGTGAGTTCAAGGTGGTTTACGGCAATTGGGCGGTAGAGTTTGTCGCTGATGCCGAGGACACTCCTTGGACTATCAACAAGGAATATACGTGCGCGCTCAAAGGACAAGGTAAAGATAATATCAAACCTGCCAACAAAGATGTAAAATATACCGACTGCACCATTACGCTTGTCGTAGATTACGAGGCAGCTATTGCAAAGGTTACTATCTCTTCTGAGATGACCGCACTCAACGATGCAACTATTGCTACTAAAGCCACCAAGGTAATCGAGAACGGACAACTCTATATCCTCAAGGATGGTGTTCGCTACAATGCACTTGGTACTGTAGTCGCAGAGTAAATCCTATCGGTGTAGAGCGGCCGATTACCGCTCTACATCTCTAACAAACAATGTATTATGAAGAAATTTTTTATATCAGTTTTTGGCTTGTTGGCAATGGTTTTTTCTTTGTCAGCACAGATATATCTTGATCCCAATGCTCCTATGGATGCCCGCGTGGAGGACGCTCTCTCGCGTATGACTCTTGACGAGAAAATCGCCATTATCCATGCGCAGTCCAAGTTCTCTTCGCCGGGCGTAGCGCGTCTTGGTATTCCCGGACTTTGGTGTACTGATGGTCCTCATGGTATTCGTCCGGAAGTCAAATGGGACGAGTGGGAGCAGGCAGGGTGGACAAACGACTCCTGTTTTGCTTTTCCCGCCCTTACTTGTCTTGCGGCTACATGGAACCCCTCATTGGCGCAACTCTATGGGCGTTCTCTTGGAGAGGAGGCTCTCTACCGCGGCAAGAACGTGGTACTCGGTCCGGGGGTGAATATCTACCGCACTCCGCTCAACGGGCGTAATTTCGAGTATATGGGCGAAGATCCTTATCTGTCGTCCGCAATGGTCGTGCCATATATCCGGGGGATGCAATCCTGCGGTGTGGCGGCATGCGTGAAACACTATGCGCTCAACAACCAGGAGGGCAACCGCCATACCGTCAATGTTACGGTGTCCGACCGTGCGCTCTACGAGATTTACCTCCCCGCTTTCCGCGCTGCTGTGGAGCAGGGCAATGCATGGTCTATCATGGGGGCGTATAACAAGTATCAAGGGCAGTATGCCTGCCACAATCATCGTCTGCTCATTGATATTCTACGCGATGAGTGGCATTTCGATGGGGCTGTTATCTCAGACTGGGGTGGTACGCTTTCTACTGACGAGGCTATTCGCAACGGACTCGACCTTGAGTTCGGTTCGTGGACAGACGGACTCACCGATGGAACCTCCAATGCATACGATATGTACTATCTTGCACAGCCGTATCTCAGGAAGATTCGCAGTGGCGAGGTGGGCACTGCTGAATTGGACGACAAAGTGCGCCACGTTTTGCGCCTCATCTTTCGTACTTCTATGAATCCAGATCGTGCTTTTGGTAGTCTCTGTTCTGAGTCACATATCGCCGCAGGGCGTGCGGTGGCGGATGAGGGAATCGTGCTTCTCAAAAACGATCATATTCTGCCTTTGCAACCGGGTAAACAAATCCTTGTAGTGGGTGAAAACGCAATCAAGCAGATGACTGTCGGCGGTGGCTCATCATCGCTCAAGGCCAAATATGAAATATCTCCGCTGCAGGGTATATGTGAGCGTGCGGGGGAAAACAACGTGCGCTATGTGCGCGGTTATGTGGGGGATACAGGTGGCGAGTACAATGGTGTTACCACAGGTCAGGACCTTACTGACCACCGTTCCGTGTCCGAATTGACCGGTGAGGCAGTCGCTGCTGCGCGTGAAGCCGATGTGGTTATCTTTGTCGGCGGGCTTAACAAAGCCGACCATCAAGATGCCGAAGGTAGCGACCGTCTCCGGTACGATCTTCCTTACGGGCAGTCTGAACTGATCTCTGCCTTGGCACAAGCCAAC
>USNU01000117.1 GCA_900556095.1 uncultured Bacteroidales bacterium
CCGTCCGCCTTCCACCCACGGCGTGATATGGTCGGCTTCCATCTGCTCTATCTCGAAATGCTTCCCGCACAGCGGGCAAATACCGCCCTGACGCTCATAGACCTCCCGCTTGGTGTTGTCGTCAAAAGCACGGATACCGAGGTGTCGGATATCGTAGTCGAATACGTACTCGAAGATACCCGATTTCTTCTGCACATCCGAGTCCCGCATCAGCCGCGCCACCTCGTCCCCTATCGTCGTGGCGGTGAGTGCGGTGTCTTTGTAGCGATTGTACAACAGCCCCCATTCCACCGCTTTCATCTCTTTCTTGTAGAGTTTCGTGAAATGCACTTGCACCCAGTGTATCACGTTCTGGAAGTACTGCCATAGTTCGTCGGCATCGGTGTCGTTTTGGTGCTTTGCCATATATTGCTCTATTGTCAGCCCCTGCGCATCGCCTATCCAGCGCAAGGCGGTCTCGAAATAGTCCTGCCTGATGGGCGAACCAGTCATATAGTCCGAACCAATCTTGTATGCCACGCAGCCCGACTTGGAGAAACGCCGCTTGGCTTGTGTAGTCCATTGCCCCGTGTAGATGGCGTTGCGTATCTCCTGTTCGGTCAGTTTCTCACCTGCGATGTTGATGGTCTGAAACCATTTCAGTTTCTCCTCGTCCGTCCCCTCGCAGATATACACCTGCAGTGTGTAGTCGAGGATACGGTTCTTCTGTGTGTCGGTCATATTCTCAAAGCCGAGCAGGTTGCCGTCGAAGTTCATCATATATTCGCCCGCAATAAACGAGCATATCGAAATTGTCCGCTGCTGCCCGTCCAATAGTTCGTAGGCGTCCTCGCCGATACGCACCCAATACATCACATTGAGCGGAAAGCCGTGCCAAAGGGTGTCCATCACGGCATTACGTTTTTTGTCGTCATAGACGAACTCGCGTTGGTACTTCGGACGGATATTCAGCCGCCCGCCATAACCAGTGATACCCTCTTCGCTCACCGACAAGTCCTCGTAACTCGCACATAGTTCCCGCACCGTAATCGGCACCAAATCAATCTTCATCATATTCCGTTAAGTTTTTATTGTTTCTTTTCTCCATTAATGTTCGTTAATTAACCGTTAATTTCCCAATTCTTATATTGTTTCTCAGCAGAGCGATATGATTGCCCGCTTTTGAAAAAGTGCTTTTTGTTAAGATTTTTCTCCCTGCCACCTCTCTCAGAAAGTCGCTCCAATCAGCATAGGATGTGCAAGGGATACGCAACCCTTGCGCAACCCATAAAAAGTGTCATATTTTAAGATTAGCAACTCTTTCATTTCTTCCTCCGAATAAGAATGCGGGCATAAGGGTCTTTCTGTCCGACATTGTGCAAAGTGAGTTGCTTCGGTTTGGGCAGTCCTTGTTCAACAATTGAAAAGAAATGAGGATTGATGTCTATTATCTCAAACTGCTCAGGGTTATACTTATCCAAGAACGTAATCGGCACACCCATAACCCCCTCATAATCACACGGTATATCGGTATAGATATTCACATTGATAGCGTCGTAGTTATCATATTTCGGATAGGCTTCAGGGGTGTAATGTTTGTACAAATCCAAGAAATCGGTATGCCTTTTCACTGGCAAGTTGGTGAACCAGCATGATGTGGATACACGCGCTATTTTCCTACCATTCTCTATATGGTGAAATTTCTCATAACTATCGGGTACGGCAAAATACATACCCACATTAAAATTGGTGTAGCCCGTGCGTATTTTGTCGGCTTGGAACATACGGAACACCTCCTTGTAGGTGAGTGCATTCGTATTGCCCACAATCACAAACTGTTTGTTGTATTGGTCAAGTTGTGCGAGATACTCCCTAAACAGCGAGAATGGCGGGTTAGTTACCACAATATCAGCCTCTTTCAATAGTTCCACGCACTCGGGACTACGGAAATCGCCATTCTTTTGCAATTTCGATATAACTCCATTTACATGGCGCAAGATGTACTGAATATCCAATAGATTAACCGCTCCATCGTTATTCATATCTTTCACCTCGGTAATCTCTACCTTATAGGCTACTTTCTCGATTTTTTGGGTGGGGTCTCCGAAATCAATTGTCAGTTCATTGCCCGAAACAGGCGAACCATTGTAGCAGGTGGCAATCAGTTTGCGTAGTCCTAACTGATTGAAATTGAGGGCAAAATACTTAAAGAAATTGCTCTCGTATGGGTCGTCGCAGTTGCAGAATACGACCTTGTCTTTGAAATAAGACTTGTAGTTGCGGAGTTCTTTTTCTATGTCCACTAATTGGGTATAGAACTCATCTTGTTTTGCCTTATTGGCTGCGTGTAAACTGGTATTCCCTGCCATAGATTGATAGATTTATGCAATGCTATCAATCCGTGCGACAAGAAAAAAGGTGAGTTTCTTATCGCGTACCAAGGCAACCGACCAAGGAGACCTTTTTGCCACTAAGAAACTCACACAAAACGTGCGAGCATTGCTATATTGTGGCAAAAGACACTCCCTGAGAACGCCTCATCGTATTATTTCAGATGTTTATCTCCTTAAAAAACTTGGTCGGTTTTCGGTAAACGCGAAATAATAGCCAATGCTGTTAAAAATATGTCGTTGCATCGCCTTTACGATGCGTGGTTTACATAAGCAAATTTGTTTAGTTGATTTATTTAGTATTTTTGTCGGGTTGTAATTTTTACTCACCCTATTGAATAAAATTACTCAACGGATTAGTTATTTCAATTACAGGCACAAAGATACTGCTTTTCTGCGAATTATGCAAACAGGCGTTGCGGAATTTATGCCAACTGACCGTATTTGTATCACTATGGCATAGTTGTTGTGCGATTTTTGGAAAAATGTATTTACTATGAAAATCGTTGTATTTACCGGCGCGGGGGTGAGCGCAGAGAGCGGACTCGGGACTTTCCGAGACGCAGACGGATTGTGGGAGAAATACCGCATAGAGGATGTATGCACCCACGAAGCATGGTTGCGCAACCCGCAACTATGTGTGGATTTCTATAACGCACGCCGTCGCGATACACTTGCCGCACAACCCAATGCCGCCCATTATGCTATTGCGCGACTCCAACAGGCGTTTCCTGACACACAGATTATCACTCAGAATATCGATGACCTGCACGAGCGGGCAGGGTCTGTAAATATCACCCACCTGCACGGCGAAATAACCAAGTTGCGCTCCAACATCAATGACACTGCCACCGTCCCTTTGCAGGGCTGGGAGCAACACTACGGCGACCGGCACCCCAATGGCAGCCTGTTGCGTCCGTATATTGTGTTCTTCGGCGAGAATGTGCCGTATTTTCCCGTAGCATGTGAGATAGCCTCGCACGCCGATGTGATGATAGTGGTGGGCACCAGTCTGAACGTCTATCCGGCGGCGTCGTTGCTTGAATACGTCCCCTCTACTGCCCATATATATGTTGTTGACCCGGGACAGCCCGAATTTGGCATTTATCGCGACCGCATAACCCATATCCGCGAAAAAGCGTCGGTAGGTGTACCTGAGTTGGTGGATAAACTGATCAACGCATAATGCATAATTATTTCGAAAGGTTGCGAATGGCTTTTTATCGGCTTTGCAACCTTTCTTTTTTTAATTGATATATAACTATTTACATATAATATCACACAACATATTGCAACATTGCGAAACAAAAAATATTTCCGTTTGTTTGTTCACTCAGCAGAATAGGTGTAACTTTGCAAGCAAAGTTTTTTACCTGCTTCAATTATGAAAAACAATCTTTCTTCTCAAATCTCCCTATCGCGCATATCGCAGAAACTATACCGCACGGATGATGTACTCGAAATGAGCCGCATCAGCCGTATGGAGAAAATACCCACCACTATCTATGAGACCGCCAAAGAAGGTTCACAGGCGGTAGCCCGCTTGATTGCCGACCGTATCCGACAGCGGCAGGCGGAAGGGGAAAAATTTGTGTTCTCGCTGGTTTGCGGGCGCAGTATGACCGACATCTTTGCCGAGTTAGTGCGTCTGCATAATGATGAGAAGTTGAGTTTTCGCAATGTGGTGCTGTTCAACCTCTTTGAGTACTATCCCCTGCAATCGCCTACACAAGCCTGCTATGGGCAGATAAAGGAGCAACTGATTGACCATGTGGATATTCGCCAAGAGAACATCTACACCTTCGACGGCACGATGGACCAGCGCGACCTGATACCGATGATGTCCCGCTGCGAGCGCAAGATACAAGAGTACGGGGGAGTAGATCTGCAACTATTGGGCATCGGGCGGAGCGGAAACATCGGTTTCAACGAACCCGGTTCATCCATGTCGAGCAATACACGTCTGGTGATTCTGGACAATATATCCCGCGATGAGGCCAAAAACATGTTCGGCACCATTGAGCAAGTCCCCGCATCGGCTATCACTATGGGTATCGGCACCATATTGCGTGCCAAAGAGATTGTATTAGTGGCATGGGGGGAACACAAGGCCGACCGTCTCCTGGCAGCCGTAGAGGGGCAACCCGATACAGCCTGCCCTGCTTCGGCACTACAACTGCACAACAACGCCCATATCGTCTGCGACCTGAGTGCCGCCACCCGTCTGACACGTATCCACCACCCGTGGCTTGTTACCTCTTGCGACTGGGACAACCAACTGACCCGTCGTGCAATTGTATGGCTCTGCCAACAGACCGGAAAACCGATACTGAAGTTGACCAATCGCGACTACAACGACTACGGACTGAGCGAACTGATTACCCTGCACGGGTCGGCATACAACTGCAATATCCGTATCTTCAACGATCTGCAGCATACCATCACGGGTTGGCCCGGCGGAAAGCCCAATGCCGACGATACCGACCGTCCCGAGAGAGCCAATCCCTACCCCAAGGACGTGCTTATTTTCTCGCCGCACCCCGACGACGATGTCATCTCGATGGGCGGCACGTTTGCCCGCTTGATCAAACAGGGGCATAACGTACATATCGCCTACGAGACCAGCGGGTGCATCGCAGTATGCGACGACGAGGTAATCCGTTTTATGGATTTCATCCGCGGTTTCGAACAACTGCACCCCACGGGAAGCGACCTTATAGAAAGCAAGTATCAGGAATATACGCGTTTTCTTTCCCAGGAGAAAACCGGCGACCAAGACACACGCGAGATACTCGACCTGAAAGCCCTTATCCGCCGCGGAG
>USNU01000118.1 GCA_900556095.1 uncultured Bacteroidales bacterium
GATGAGGCAAATGAGATAGCACGTATCGTAGGTTTGGGCGCACTGAAATACTTTATTCTCAAAGTGGACCCGCGTAAGAATATGCTCTTCAACCCCGAAGAGAGTATCGACTTCAACGGTAACACGGGTCCGTTTATCCAATATACCTACGCGCGTATTCAGAGTGTGTTGCGCAAGGCTGAGGCTAACCATGCCGCGCAAGACTTTGGCGGTGTTAAGACGCTCAACGACAAGGAGTTAGCCCTTATCCAACGTTTGGCGGATTTCCCCGCTTCCGTGCGTCAGGCGGGCAATGACTTCTCGCCGGCGGTGATTGCCAACTACGCATATTCGTTGGCGTGCGACTTCAACTCGTTCTATCACGACTACAGCATCCTCAATGAAGCGGATGCGAATGTCCGCGCGTTGCGTCTGACGTTGTCTGCCACGGTGGCGAAAGTGATTCGCAGTGCAATGGCACTCCTCGGCATTGAGGTGCCCAATCGTATGTGATTTTAACTATGTATAAATTCTGTTGTATTATGAAAAAGAGTATATTCTTGGCTGCTTTAGCGGTCGTGGTGGCTGTATGTACCGGTTGCGACAAGGAGCGTCAAACACCTACGCATGATACCACCGCACTTTGGCCGGCAATGAGCAATGAAACGGGAAATTATGGTTACATCAATGAAAAGGGAGTCTTTGTAATTCCTGCTACTTACGATGAGGCCGCCGGCTTTTCGTGTGGTTATGCATGGGTGTTGTCGGGAAAAAATCTTTTTTATATTGATACCAAAGGCAAGATGCAGGATGCGCCATATTTCAACGAGGCGGATTATTTCTTCCATAAGTATGCATGTGTGAAATTAGACGACTTGTACGGTATGCTCAATACCAAGTTTAAGTACGTTATCCAACCTACGTTTAATGATTTGGGGCGTATGGGAGATAATGGTTTGGCGGCTGCACAACTGACTGAAGATGGTTTGTTCGGCTATGTGAATAGTAAGGGCAAATGGGTTATACAGCCGGTTTACGAGGATGCGGAAATGTTCCAAGACGGAATAGCGGTCATAGAGTTGGGCGATAAGGACGGCGTGATTAATGCAAATGGCGAGTTTCTTATTCCGCCTACGTATGACAAATTGATGTATGTGGGCAGCAATATGGTGGCATTCCGGCTCAATAAGAAATGGGGCGTGTTGGATAAGAAGGGAGAAGTTCTGATTGCTCCTGTTTATGACGACCTCGGTACCATCGTGGATAATGACCTTCTGCCTGCTGCGCAAAACAGCAAGTCCGGCTATCTTAATCGTAAGGGGGATACAAAAATCGCCTTTATGTATCATTCCGTTTGGCCATTCTTTGAGGACTATGCATGGGTACAACAATCCGAGAATGGTGTGTGGATGTCTATCAATACCAAGGGGACCATTCAGTTCCCGCTGCAGAATAACGAGGAACCGATAACCGGTTTCCATAACGGACTGGCATTGGTTGCACGAACCCACTCTGATGATAACGTAATTACTTATCGTTATATCAATGTACGGGGAGAACAGATTTACTCATGGGACGATTCTTCATCTCTTCGCAATGCTCCCATACGCGTAGTGGAAAACGTGTCGCCTATAGAGATGACCTTGTATTTCGATTCACGCAATCTGTGATGTTATTGCATACTCCGAAAAATGCACACCTGATACCACTCGGGTGTGCATTTTTTTTACTGTCGGCTCATAGATCTATCCTTGTGTTCGCAGTATTCTGTGGGTGAACAACCGGCGATGGCGGTAAAGTTACGCCATGCACTGGTACGGGAGCGGTAGCCCGCATCATAGAACAAGGTTTGTAGGTTTTGTGCGGGGTTGCTACGTAGCTGCTCCTGTATATATGTTACACGGCGGCGGTTGATCATATCGGGGTAACTATCATAGCCTAATTGCTTGATGCCCAATTGCAAGTAGCGGCGGTTGGTGCAAACCATACGCACTAAGTCATCTTGTGTCAAGTCTGGATTCTGCCATATATCCGGATTATCCAACGCTATCTGGATGCGTTGCGAAACTTCTGTGATAACATCGGTCTTTTCTGTTGCTTCTTCTGATGATGGCAGTGCTTCCCCCGGCAAATCCAACGTTACTACCGGAGGCTGGTAATCCGCTTCTTCTGTCGGAGTGGGGCGTAGTACGTTCAGACGCACTACCAACTCGATGTACAAAATCAAAAGTGTCAGTCCGACATATAGTATTTCGTGTGCAATGTTTGCCCAAAAAAGACGCAGCCCGCGGCTGGCAAAATAGGTAACGGTCATACAGAGCGTAATGACCACAACTGCCCGTACCCATACCAATGGAGCGTTGCTGTTTCGCCAGTTGTGCTGCATCAGTAGAAGCCACACCCCGTAAGGAATAAAGATAAAGGTGAGCACAATACGCAGCCATACATTGGGTTCGCGGATATAGGTAACGATGTCGCTAAGGGTGTAAAGTGGACGGATATCAAAGTGGTGAAGCATTAGCAATGCTGCCATAAAGAATAGCCAAGGAGAGAGCAACAGCAATCCGCGTCGCCAGTCTATCCAGCCCGGGCGTAACATCTCTATAGGGTAGAGCCACAATAGAAAGAAAATCAAAAATCCGAAGAGAATGATTATCGGATCCATCAGCAGAAAACCGCCGTCGTATTCTGGTGCACACAGGGCTAAGACGATCTCACCCAATGAGGCAATGGCTGAGGTAAGAAAGAAAAAAGCGATGAATAGACGCGAACGATCGCTTTGTCGTTTATGTTCGGCAAAAACAATGTATGCTGCTACTGCTTCCAAAATCATATTTAGGAAGAAAAGCCCCAATGTGGTGGTATAGGTGTTGGATAAGGTTCCGAACATAGAAAATGTGTATATAAAAAACTGCTTAGCAACTTGTTAAGCAGTTTTTTATAGTTATGTGGCGTGTTTATAATGCTTTCAGTGTTGCTAACAGAAAATGGTAGAATTTCTGCACGGTCTTGATGTTTACACGCTCATCGGGTGAGTGCGGGTGCTCGATGGTGGGACCGAACGAAATCATATCCAATCCCGGATAGTTACGTCCGATAATACCGCACTCCAAGCCTGCGTGAATGGTGATAACCCGCGCCTCTTGGTTGAACTCCTTTTTATAAATGTCTTTCATCACCTCAAGGATATGGCTGTGCAGGTTGGGTTTCCAACCAGGATACGACCCGGAGAATTCCACCTGCGCACCTGCCAGCGAGAATGCTGACTCAATCACCGATTGCAGTTCCTCTTTGCGCGACTCAACCGATGAGCGGGTGAGACAGTAAATGAGAATCTGTTTGCCTTGCATCTCTATCTTTGCCAGGTTGTTGCTTGTCTCGACTATATCGGGCATTTCGGGAATCATACGATATACGCCGTGCGGAACGAGAGTAACAGAATGAATCAGGAAATCCTGCACATCTTCGGGGAGTTCCACTTTCGGGCACTCCACTTCCTCCGCGGTCAGCGAGATATTATCCTCTACGCCGTCATATTCGCGGATAAAAAGGTCTTCGTAATCAGCTACCAAATCGAGTACATCGTCTTTGCTCTCGGCGGGGATAGTGATGAGTGCAATTGCCTCGCGCGGGATAGCATTGCGCAAACTGCCGCCCTCAACGTATGCGAGACGTGCTTCGTAGTTGGCTACTGCGTCTTTCAAGAATCGGAACAGCAGTTTGATGGCATTGGCACGCTGCATATTGATGTCGCAGCCTGAGTGTCCGCCTTTGCAACCGCGGATAGCTACGCGCAAAGCAATGTCGCCCTCCTCTGTATCCACGGGCTCGAAATCGAAAGTGGCAGTGGTATCTACACCGCCGGCGCAACCTACATATAGTTCGCCTTCGCTTTCCGAGTCGAGGTTAATCAAAGTCTTGCCTTTCAGCACACCGCCTTCGAGGGCAAACGCACCGTACATACCTGTCTCTTCGTCCACGGTAAAGAGTGCTTCCAAGGGCGGGTGTACCACGTCTTTGTCGGCAAGGATAGCCATTGCCGTTGCCACACCGATTCCGTTGTCTGCACCGAGAGTGGTTCCGTTGGCAGTAACCCATTCGCCGTTCTCTTCTACGTACGCTTCTATGGGATCTTTCTCAAAATCGAATACTTTGTCTGAATTCTTCTGTGGCACCATATCCAAGTGTCCTTGCAGGATAATACCCGGGTGGCTCTCCATTCCTGCGCTGGCAGGTTTGCGAATCAGGACGTTGCCAATCTCGTCCACAATGGTCTCCAGACCGAGGCTGCGACCGTAGTTGGCAAGGAAGTCAGAGATTTCTTTTTTCTTTCCACTGGGGCGTGGAATTTGGGTGAGGCTGTAGAAATTGTTCCACAAACTCTTTGGTTCGAGATTTTTCATATTAGTTGGCTTTGTTTAATCACAATGTTCTGTTTTTTTGTGCCGTTTTGCCCGAAAGAAATTAATTGGGTAATTAATGTCCGTTTTCACGGTTCCAGTACACTTTCGGCGTTGCCGGCGGCAGGAACGGTCAATTCTCCGCAAAGGGTTTTCTGAAGCCGTTTCTTGACGGGGTCTATGTCATCCGGATTTTCACCAAGCAGGTACATCATCTTCGTGAGCAATGCCTCGGTGGTGATATCGTAGCCCGAGATAACACCCGCTTTGAGCAGATTCATAGATACAGCATAGCGTCCCATCTCTACCGACCCCGTATTGCACTGAGTCTTGTTTACGATGATGATACCGCGGTTCACCGCATTGCGCAGTTGCCTATACAACCACTCCGACGAGGGCGCATTGCCCGCACCGAAAGTTTCCAACACCAATCCGCGCAAACCGGGGGTGGTCAGCACTTGGTGCACGATAGACTCTTGTATGCCGGGAAATAGTTTCAATACACCTACATTCTGGTCGGTCTTTACGCGCAGGCGGAGAGGCTGGCTCGGGTCGTTGTAGTGAATGAGGTGGGGCTGGTAGGTGATATGTACACCCGCCTTGGCAAGAGCAGGGTAGTTGTAGGAATTAAACGCTGAAAAATGTTCAGCATTGCGCTTTGTGGTGCGGTTGCCGCGAAATAGTCTGTCCTCAAAGAATATCGTTACTTCCGGCACTATCGGGTTCCCGTATTCGTCCTTGGCTGCGGCTATTTCAATGGCTGTCAATAGGTTCTC
>USNU01000119.1 GCA_900556095.1 uncultured Bacteroidales bacterium
GTGTCGCGGTTGGTCTAAATAGAGCGACTTGATAGCGTGTTCGGGTGTAGTACGGTCGATGTGAATATGCTCGATAGTACCATTGGGCAGAATCCGATTGAGTCCTCCGCCGTTGGTGGCGACATAGACAATACCCTGCGAGTCGGCAACAATGCTGTTCACGATGGGATAACTGAGCGCGCGTTGGCTGTCGGAGTTTGCACCGTAGTAGGTATAGACGTCATGGCGCGGGTTGTAGAGATGTATCGCGCCGAAGAAACTGCCAATCCACAATGTGCCTTGCTCGTCACAGGTGATGGCGCGCACAGAGAAAGGATAGTTGTCGGAAGTGGTGTAGTTGAATGGTGTGCAGCGAAGGTCGGTACCTGCGATGTGAATGAGTCCGCTATATGTGCCTGCCCAATAGTTGCCATCTTGGTCTTCGATGATGGTTCGCACGTCGGTAGATTGTATGATGTGTTGTCGTTCACCCGTAGGTTGGAGACACCAAAGTCCGTCGGTGCGTGAACACAGCCACAGATTTTGACGGCTGTCGCGGTATATATGTACGACCGATGGTATGTTGATGTGTTGCAAGAGTGTTCCCGATGTGTTGTAGATACCTACTTTGTCTTTGGTGGACACAATGATTTGTTCTGCCGACTCGTAGAGTGCGATGGGTTTGGGCAGTGGAAACAGCGTGGAGAGTGTGTCGTGGTTGTAGGCGAAGAGTGTATCCCGTGCGGCGATGAGGAAACGCCCATAGCCGTAGATGAGTGCTTGTGCTTGCGCAGAATCAACAACGCTGATTTGCTCTGTGGCAAGAGATAGGTGGAGAACGCTACTGCCACTACGGAAGAGAATATGTCCGTTGTGGTCTCCGCAGACGGTGTGAATATAATTGTTGGTAATGGGGAGATTGGTATTTTCATCGCCGCGAAATATGCGACAGTTGTTGCCTGCTATACAGTTGAGTCCGTCGCGAGTAGCCACCCACATGCGTCCGTACTCATCCTGATAGAATGCATTGATACTATAGTGGGATAATCCATCGGCTACACCAAAGCGCTCCAGCGTTGCAGAAGTGGCAAACGAGAGCAGGGAGAAAAAGCAAAGACAGGTAAGAAATAGGTGTTTCATAATAGCAAAATCGTACAGCATTCAGAACGGTATTTTCATGCAAAATTAGTGTAATTTTATGGAATATGCAAACAATGGCGGTGAAAAATGCAAACCGGTGTTTTTGCAGAGTGAAAAGGATAGGGTATTTCCATATTATATGTATCGATATATGTTATATCTACAGTCTATCCCCCTATCACTCCTCTACAACTCCTCTACAACTCACTTCTCTTATACCTCTTTTGTGCCATCTCTATCCCTTGCTCATCCCTTGCCTATCCCTTGCTGAAATTCTTCCATTTGCCCCTGTCTCCTCACGACCTGCGTGTAGGATAACCGATACATAACCGATACATAACCGATACATATGAATACTTTCTCAATACTTTGATGCTACCCTGATACTACTCATATACTCCCCACGTATATGTATTTGCCTGTCTTTGATTTGATTTTTCGTGTATTTGTTTCCTAATCGTGGCACATCTTGCGCCATAAGCAATATTTTGTTCGTTATAGGTTTTCGTTATTTTGAACTCACGTTAAGTATATCATAAAGCGGTTTCGTGGAAGATTGCTGACGGACATATAGTGAGGGCGAAAGGGGCGGTATCGGCGGGGAAGGCGGGCGAAAAAGCACCGAATGTAGTATGTTTTTATCAACGGTTATAGAATGGGAAATAACAATATGATATATCGTACTATAATTTGTACAAAAGTGATATTCTTTTGAATTTTATTTGTACTGATATTGCAAAATATATCGTAATTTTGCAGCGTGGTTTGAAGTAACGGATACTAAATACTAATACTATACTTTTTATTCAGTAATATGAAGAAGATATTTCTTGGAATAATACTGTGCGTGATGTGTTCTGCTTGGGCATGGGCGGACGTAACGGGTGTGGTACGCGACGAACAAGGCGAACCGCTTATCGGTGTGTCTGTGGTGCTTGAGGGAACTACGCAGGGTACAATAACCGATTTTGACGGACAATTTGTACTGAGTGCACAGGAAGGACAGACTCTCGAAATCAGTTATATGGGCTACCGCACGGAGCGCGTGAAAGTGGGGAAAGGTGCGTTGGCTGTCGTCCTGAGCGAGGATACGAAAGCCCTTGACGAAGTGGTGGTAGTGGGGTATGGCACACAAAAACGCTCCGACTTGACGGGTTCGGTGGTTTCGGTGAAAGCGGAGGATATGAATGCCGTGCCTACCTCTTCGGTGGCGGAGATGCTTCGCGGGCAAGCCGCAGGCGTGGTGGTAACACAGAACAGTGCCCGCCCCGGTGGGCAATCGGATATTGTGATTCGCGGAAAGAAGTCGCTGACGGGTGGAAATGCACCTCTATATATTGTGGACGGAACGCCGGTGGATAACATAGACGATTTCAATGCACAGGATATAGAATCGATAGAAGTGCTGAAAGACGCTTCTGCGCAGGCTATCTATGGTGCGCGTGCCAGTAATGGTGTGATATTGGTTACCACCAAGCGTGGCAGCGAGGGCAAGACGCAAGTGGACCTCAATGCGTACGCCGGTGCACAGATGGTGAAACGCAATTTCGACTTGTACAGCGGTGCAGAATGGGCTCGGATGAAGCGTGAGGCAAACCGTTCGTTTGTGTATGACCCTGTTACCAAGACGGCAACGGGAGACTATCAGGACGATGTTTCGCTGTTCGGAAATATGTATCAGAACCTTGTAGATGAGCGATATACCAACTGGGAGGAACTGATGATTAAGCCTGCTTTGCAACAGAAATATGACATCAGCGTGCGCACAGGTAACGACCGCACGAAGATGTCTGCGGCATTGGGCTTCTACGACCAAGAAGGTATGATTGCCCCCGCGAACTATCGTCGCTACAATGCGCGGTTTGATGTGTCGCAAAAACTAGGAAAGCGCGTAACTATCGGTATGAAGACCAATTATGTGCATAGCGACCAGAAGTCGGAGGACTCGGAGTTCTCGAAAGTGCTGACCGAGTCGCCTTTGCTGAGTGCGTACGACAAAGACGGAAATATGCTTTCGTTGTTAGCGGACAGCAAATGGAGTCCGCTGTGGAACAATGCACACTATACTTCGGATAAGAAAACCGACCGTTTTATGCTTGGTTTGAACCTCGATTGGAATATCTGGGGCGGACTGACATATCGGTTGAATACCTCGGTGAACTATCGCAATCAAGAACAGGGCGTGTACCGGGATTCGAAGCATGAGAAAGGCAGTTCGGTAGGCGGACAGGCGTCTGTTGCCAACACGCGATATGTGGATTATCTGTTGGAGAATATCTTGGCTTATGACCGGACGTGGCAAGAGAAATGTAACATTGGTGCAGTCAATAGAGTCTATCCGCACAACGATGACTACCACCGGCGGGAGTGGGTTTGCAACCGATGATTTGGGGTATAACAATATCTCCGCGGCATCGATAACCAACCCGACGAAACGTACCATCACTCCGCGTCAGTTGGTCAGTTTCATGGGGCGTGTGAATTACAGCCTGATGGACAAATACCTGTTCTCGGTAAGCGCGCGTGTGGACGGTTCGAGTGTTTTCGGCAAGAATAGTAAGTGGGGTGTATTCCCTGCCGGTTCGTTTGCGTGGCGTATCAACCAAGAGGATTGGCTTGTGGATGTGAATTGGTTGACCAATCTCAAACTGCGCTTGTCTGCCGGCTCGGTGGGTAACCAAGCCATCTCTCCGTATCAGACACAAGGATTGGTGGACAGTTACTATATGAAGTTTGGGGACGAAAATGCGCTGGTGGGCTACCTACCCTCAGGGCAATTGCAGAACCCCGACCTCAGATGGGAGACCACCACGAGTTACAATGCAGGGTTGGATTTCGGTTTCTTGCGCGACCGTATCATGGGTACGGTGGAATACTATCGTGCGAAAACGACCGACCTGCTGGTGGAAAAGAGTATCAACCAGACTACCGGTTACAACACACAATTGGTGAATATGGGGTCTGTGCTGAATCAGGGCGTGGAGATTACGGCGAACTTTGTGCCTGTGAAGATAAAGAATTTTACATGGACAGTGGACGTGATTTGGGCGCACAACCAAAACAAGATTCTTTCTCTCAATGGTGCGCAAGGGGCAAACGGAGAACTGCTCAACGACGAGGCAAACGGTTGGTTTATAGGGCATAACATCAATGCTTACTACGATTATCAGTTCGACGGCATTTGGCAACTCGGCGACGATATACCCGACTACGGAGGAACGTATCAACCACAACCGGGGGACATCCGTGTGAAAGATGTCAACAATGACGGCAAGATAACAGCCGAAGACCGTGTAGTGATAGACCGCGACCCGAAATGGACGGCCTCGTTAGGTACAGCATTTAAGTTCTTCGGCGTGGATATATCGTTTGATTTCTATGGCGTGTATGGGGCTGTTCGCCAGAACAACTATCTCTATTCCAGCAACCAAGGCGGCGACTTGAAAGGTGTGCGCAATGGTATCAAGGTGGATTATTGGACAATAGAGAATCCGAGCAACACCGCTCCGCGTCCGAGAGACGGCAACATCACCTATTTCTCGTCGCTGTCGTACCAAGATGCGTCATACTTCCGCCTGCGCACGCTGTCCGTGGGATACTCGTTCCCCAAGAAACTGATTGAGAAAGCCAAGATGAGCAACCTGCGTATCTATTGCACGGCTTCGAATGTTTTTACCTGCACCAAATATCAGAGTTATAGTCCTGAAGCGAGTGCGGGCAGTTATCCCGAACCGAGAACCGTCATCGGTGGTTTGAACCTGAGTTTTTAATGCGAATAGTTTGGATTAGGAAATGTTAATTGTTGATTGAGTGATGAAAAAGCACATTATATATATAGTTCTTGTGGCGGTGCTTTGCACTTCTTGCCACGATTGGTTGGACGAGAAAATCTATACGCAACCTACGAGTGAGTATATCGTTTCCACGCCTGCGGGTATGGCGAGTGCGGTATTGGCGATGTATTACAAAGACCGTGAGATATTCCGCAACAACGATGACTCGGAGACTATCCTATGGATGA
>USNU01000120.1 GCA_900556095.1 uncultured Bacteroidales bacterium
AATGGCAAAGATACTATTGAGCGACCCTTTGGCAGCCATCAGCGGTCGTACCTCTTCCGACGACAAAGTCGTCTTCCGCACTCGAAACGGGCGCACGCATGCTTATGTCATCAAGCACCCGAATACGGCTCCGCACTCCGAGAAACAGAAATCCAACTCTTCTCTTTTCGGCACCACGGCGCAGCGTGTCCGCGCCGAGATGGCCGACCCTGCGCGCCGTGCCTATTGGGAGCAGGAGTTCGCCGCTTACACCAAGCGCCACAACCCTGCCTCCAAACGTCCTTTGTCTTCCAACGACGTCCCCACCTACGATTCCCGCCGCAAACCGCCCATCACCACCCTCTACGGATACATCTTCCACACCCTCTATCTAACCCCTAATCTCTAACCCCTACCATGGCAACCGTCACACCCGCTTCTCCTATCGCCTCTATCTCGGGGCGTCTTTCCCGCACCGACCGTGTCCACACCCGTGCCAACCGCACCACGGGCAAAACCTACGGTGTTGCTCTCACCAATCCCAACCCGCAGCAGCACCCCACCGTAGCCCAACAGCAAGCCCGTCTCTCTTTCCGTGACACATGGCACGCAGTCGATACGCTCTTGTCTGTCCCTGCTTTCCGCACCTATTTCACGGCTCTTTGGCAAGCCCACACCGCCGCTTGCCGCCATCATCGTCCCCTCTCTCAATCCGTCTTCGACAGTATCCCTCTCCCCGATAGGCAAGCCCTTGTATCTCTATTCCCTGACCCATATCCTCTGTATCCCCTCTTCAAAGAAGGTACCGGTGGAGTCCTCCCTCTCCTTCGCCCTCGCCGCACACCCTTCTCCACCGTCCGTACTATGCTCTTCCACCTCCTCTATCATTAAGTATGGTCCCCTATCTGGCGTGATACATAAGGCAGGTGCGCTTGCCTACTGAGTGCCTGTGGGATTCCCGTAAGTCTATATGCGAAATGGGGTGCTCCAAGCCAAACGGAATGGTCTCTTTTGTGCATATTCATATTCGGGTTACTTAAAGACGGAGGGAATAAAAGTGTCCACGACTATCACTATTGACAATGGGGTTGAATTTTGCCCCCAAAACGGACTACGTAACTTGCATAGTTGCGTTTTTTTTTGTAACTTTGCGGGCTAATTGATAATATGGCAGAAAAAGATTTTATATTTCGTTGTTTTGCAAGCGGCAGTAGTGGAAACTGTTACTACTTGGGTACATTAGAGCGTGGCATTCTGATAGATGCCGGCATCTCTGCGCGATTGATACAGAAACACTTGCGCAGTATGGGGTTGGATTTTGAGAATATCATGGGCGTGTTGGTAACACATGACCACGCCGACCATATACGTGCAGTAGGCACATTGGGGGAACGGGTACATCTACCTATCTATGCCACCCCGTTGATACACGAGGGAATAGACCGCAACTATGGTGTGAGAGAGAAACTCAAAACCAGTCGCCGCTATTTTGAGAAAGAACAAGAGTGGACGCTTTTTGACTTGACAATCAATACGTTCACTATCAACCACGACTCGACCGAGTGTGTCGGTTATGTGATAGACTACAATGGTCAGCGGTTTATGATTGCTACCGATTGCGGCGAACCCAACGAGCAGATGGAGGCGTACATACACACCGCCAATCACTTGGTGATAGAGGCTAATCACGATGAACACATGTTGCTGAACGGCCCCTATCCCACCTATCTCAAAGAGCGAATCCTGTCGCCCCGCGGGCATCAGAGCAACGTAACCTGCGGCGAACTGATTGCGCGGAATTATCATGAGGGGCTCCGCAATATATGGCTTTGCCACCTCAGTTTGGAGAACAACGACCCCGAAGTGGCATACAACACCGTTGCTGACAGGTTGCGCGATGCCGGTATCGTGCCCGGCGAAGATGTGTATCTGAAAGCGTTAGAGAGAACTACTCCGAGTCGTATCTACCGATTGGGAAATACGATTCTGAAAGATATTCCAAATGAATAAATGATAAACACTATGGAAGAAACAAAAATGGACCGGTTGGTGATTATCCCGACCTACAACGAGAAGGAAAATATTGAGGCAATCATCACGGCTGTGATGAGTTTACCGATAGAATTCAACGTGTTAGTGATAGACGACGGTTCGCCTGACGGCACTGCCGACATCGTGAAAAGACTGATGGCAGGTCCGTACAAAGGGCGTGTGTTTATAGTGGAGCGACAAGGCAAATTAGGACTCGGTACGGCATACATCGCCGGTTTTAAGTGGGCGATTGAGCATAAGGCGGAGTATATATTTGAGATGGACGCCGATTTTAGTCATAATCCGCAAGACCTGATGAAACTGTATGATGCCTGCGCCAACGGCGGTGCTGATGTGTCGATAGGCAGCCGGTATGTGTCGGGTGTGAATGTGGTGAATTGGCCTATGGGGCGCGTTCTGATGAGTTATTTCGCCAGCAAGTATGTGCGCTTTGTGCTTGGAATGCCAATCAATGACACCACTGCGGGTTTTGTCTGCTATAAGCGTAATGTGTTGGAAACCATTGAGTTGGATAATATACGATTCAAGGGGTATGCTTTCCAGATAGAGATGAAGTTCACTGCTTATAAGTGTGGATTTAAGATTACGGAAGTACCTATCGTCTTCGTAAATCGTGTGCTTGGCACCAGCAAGATGTCGGGCGGAATCTTCTCCGAGGCATTGCTCGGTGTGGTACGTCTGAAGATTAGTTCGTGGTTCCGCAAATATCCGAAGAAAAATGCATAATCTGCTTCGGACGGGGCTGTTGGGTCTGTGTGTCCTGTTGCTTTCGGCATGTGGCAAACCCGCTGCGGGGGAACAAGAGTACATCGACGAGGAGATAGTACCCATACGGTATGAATATGGATTGGCGATAGACTCGTTTCGTGTGGATACGGGCTATGTGAGCAACGGCGAGACGCTGGGCGGGATACTCAACCGCTTGGGGGCTACGCGCCAACAAATCAATCAAGTAGGTACGCTCGCACGCGAGGAATTTGATGTGCGGCAGATACGTGCGGGCAAGCAGTTTCTGGCACTATATGCCACCGATTCTGCCAAAAACGAGGTGCTGCAATACTGGGTTTATCTGCCCGACGCAAGGACGGCAAAAGTACTGCATCTGACTGATTCTCTCCATGTTGAACATCTGCAAAAACCTATACGTATTGTGCCGCGCAAGGCGGAGGTGGTGATAGAATCGAGTCTGTGGAATGCGATGGCGGGCAACGACCTCCCCGTGGAGTTGGCACTCGAACTGAGTGAGATATATGCGTGGACGATAGACTTTTTTGGTCTGCAACAAGGCGATTCGATACGCGTGTTTTACGATGAGCAATATGTTGACTCGGTGCGTTGGGGCATTGGGCGAATCTATGCGGCGAATTTCTATCATGGCAAGTGTTGGCAAGAGGCATATTGGTTCGACATTGCTGATTATCAGGCGACTGACACACGTTGTAGGGGATATT
Organism: uncultured Bacteroidales bacterium; assembly: GCA_900556095.1. Classification (GTDB taxonomy): domain Bacteria; phylum Bacteroidota; class Bacteroidia; order Bacteroidales; family Paludibacteraceae; genus Colicola. The sequence goes on from USNU01000120.1 coordinate 3,483, forward strand.
TCGACGCCGAGGGCAATAGTCTGCGCAAGGCGTTTCTGAAGGCTCCGCTCAACTATAAACGCATATCCAGCAAGTTTACCTACGCACGCAAACACCCTGTATATAAGGTGGTTCGCCCCCATACGGGCGTGGATTATGCAGCACCGGCAGGCACACCGGTGGTGGCGATAGGCGACGGCGTGGTGATAGAAAAAGGATACAAAGGCGGTGGGGGAAACAGCGTGAAGATACGGCATAACTCCACCTACACCACAGCCTATTTGCACCTGAGCAAGTACGGAAAAGATATAGCCGTGGGCAAACGTGTCAATCAGGGGCAAGTGATTGGTTATGTGGGCAGTACGGGGGCTTCAACAGGTCCGCACCTCGACTTCCGAGTATGGAAAGGCGGTACCCCGATAGACCCGTTGAAGATGGTCTCACCGCCTGTAGAACCTGTGCCTGCTACCCTGCGACCGACCTTCGACTCGGTAGTGGTTGCATTGCGGGGGGAGTTGTAGGGAACGGTTCTATATTGGCTACGCTGCAGGCAAATATGTCCTACGCACCTGCTACGCGGTGCGAGAGAAATAAAAGAAATTAGAAATAGAATCATTGTAGTGATGATGGATAGCGAGATAACGTATGCTATACGCGGGGCGATATATGATGTGTATATGGTATTAGGTCCTGGATTATTGGAGTCGGCTTATGAAATGGCGCTTGCGTATCATTTGAGACAGGAGGGTTTTGCAGTGCAAACACAAGTGCCCATCTCATTATCGTATGGAGATATTGAAATTCCAATGGCATATCGGTTGGATATGCTGGTAAATGACAAGGTAATTGTTGAGTTGAAGTCTGTGGATAGTATAGAAAAGATTCATTATAAACAATTACGAACTTATTTACGTTTATCGCACAAGCACACAGGCATATTGGTAAACTTTAATACGCAAAACATACTGAATAGTATTCATACCATCCATGATGTTTACGACATACCGGTGGAAAAATGAATTTCTTTTATTTCTTTAATTTCTCTCGCGCCGCTTTGCGGGCGCGTAGGACAAATAAAAATAATTCATTTCTCTGGAAATACGAAAAATAATCATTAATATGACATTAGAGAATATATTGACCAAGAAGGTGCAAGAGGCGGTGAAAAACCTCTATGGCATTGAAGTGAACGAACAACAGGTGCAACTGCAGAAGACCCGCCCTGAGTTTGAGGGCGACATCACATTGGTGGTGTTCCCGTTTGTGAAAGCGGCTCCCCAAGTGGCAACGGAGATAGGCGAAACGCTGAAAGGTGAGTTGGTGGAGAAATATAATGCCGTGCAAGGGTTCCTCAACCTGAGCATTGCACAGACCTATTGGCTCGCACAACTGCAGACGATTGCCGACACAGAGAACTACGGGCAACAGACACGCACCAAAGAGGACGGTTCGCAACCTCTGATGATGGTGGAATACAGTTCGCCGAACACCAATAAACCGCTCCATCTCGGGCATGTGCGCAATAACCTGTTAGGCTATTCGATTGCGAAAATACAAGAGGCTAACGGTTGGAAAGTGGTGAAGACGAATATCGTCAATGACCGTGGTATCCATATCTGCAAGTCGATGTTGGCGTGGCTGAAA
>USNU01000121.1 GCA_900556095.1 uncultured Bacteroidales bacterium
TCCCCTGCCATATCCGCAGTTGCGCAAAGCGGGGTCTGTGGCAAAATGTTCGCCATAGCAAAAAGTGTCGAAATCCCAATAGGTCATAAACCCGACAGGTTGTCCGTCTTGTTGGGCTAACACGCAGTGGAACACAGGGTTAGCATCTGTATTTTTTCGTTGCAACAGTGTATCACGTCGTTCCGTTTCCGGGAACGAATCGACCCACAGACGCTCCACAAAAGGATAGCAAGGGTCAGCAGTGTCAATATCTCTGAGTTGTATCATCATGACTACAAAGGTACAACAATTTTCCCACATACACAAATCCGTGTTTTTCACTCTCCCTCATAGGTCTTAAAGTTTTCCACCTGCTCCAATACTTTTCTGAACACTTCTTCGTCCCACTCGGGCGGATAACCGTTTCGATACAGCAATTTCGACACATCGCGCAAGACACTGCGATAGAGTTTGGGCTTGGCAAATGCGGTGCCGTCCGTGCCCTCCGCCTGCCATGTCTGGTAGATACACACTACCTCGGCTATCTGTTCGGGCGTCAGCACCACCAACTTCTGCTGGCCTTTGTCTTTCTTGTAGGTGGCTACATGGTCATTTCACATGCGCAAATGTCAATCCGTAGATTCAACACCAATCAGGAGGATAGCCTCTTTTCCATACTATATTATTTTCATTTTGCCAGATGGAATTTGGCAATTTGCATTTTTCAGCAATGAACATTTGTGCAAGTCAGGAAAAAGCAGTAATTTTGCGCCCGATTTGAGTGAAGAGGAATATCGGGAGAATAATACAGAATGCGTTTTTCCACCTTATAGAGGTGCATGGAAATGACTCTTGAAGAGGGAGTTCGTAGCCCATCCGTCCGCGTGAGCGATTGAATGAGGTTATAGTCGTGGTAAAAAGCGAACATGTACAGAAGCCTATCTATACCATAGATGGGTTTCTTTTTGTGTCAAGACCTCCCCTGACCGAAGACCTCCCCTCCCCCTCCTTCAAAGGAGGGGCTATCGAGTTCTATTAATCAACCGTTAATTTGTTACAAACCTTATAATTAGATATTAAACTAAACAAATCGTATGAATAAAAAGGTATTTATCTGTATTGCCGTAGCGGCAGTCGTGCTGAGCGCATGCCACGGAGGCGAACAAGGACAAGAAGAACAAGTGGCGCACAACAAGACTATGGTGGTGCAAGCGCAAGACTGCGTAGTGAAGGAAAATTATCCTGCCTCCATCCGCGGGCGGCAGGACATAGCCATTATGCCGCAAGTAAGCGGTACGCTGACCCAACTCTGCGTAGTAGAGGGAGAACGCGTGCGCAAGGGGCAGGTGCTGTTCGTCATCGACCAAGTGCCGTACCGCGCATCGTTGGAACCCGCCGAAGCCAACGTAGAAGTGGCTAAATCAAGCGTTGCTACGGCGGAATTGGTGTATCAATCGAAACAACACCTCTATGCTGACAGCGTCATCTCGGCCTTTGATTTACAGACGGCGAAGAACAGTTATCTGAGTGCCAAGGCGGGTTTGGCACAGGCTAATGCCGCTCTGGTCATTGCGCAGAACAACCTGAACTACACCGAGGTGAAGAGCCCAAGCGACGGCGTAGTAGGCACGCTGCCTTTCCGCGTAGGCGCATTAGTATCGCCGCAGATGCCTACGCCGCTGACCACCGTGAGCGACAACTCGGTGATGTATGTTTATTTCTCAATGACCGAGAACCAATGGCTTTCCCTTGCGCGTCGGTATGGCAGCAAGGACGCTGCCCTGAAGAATATGCCTACGGTGGAGTTGGTGCTGAACGACGGCAGCCAATACAGCGAGGAGGGCAAGATAGAGACCGTGTCGGGTGTGATTGACCAAGCCACGGGTACCGTGAGTGTGCGGGCTACGTTTGGTAACAAGAACGGTCTGCTTACTTCGGGCGGTGCAGGAAACATTGTCCTCGCCAAGCCGCAGCAGGGTGCGCTTCTCATTCCGCGTACCGCCACTTATGAGATACAGGACAAAGTGTTTGTCTATCGTGTAGCAGACGGCAAAACGCTTGCTACTCAAGTGGTTGTCAGCCGAATGAACGGTGGCAAAGAGTACATTGTTGAAAATGGTCTCCACGCCGGCGACACCATCGTTACCGAAGGCGTAGCATTACTAAAAGAAGGAGTACGAATAGAGACCTCCCCTACCTCTCCAACGGAGGGGCTCAATAAAACGGGCATATAATTTGTCAAATCATACATTGTCAAATCATAGAATCAGAATATGAACGTAAAAACTTTTGTGGAGCGACCGGTGCTGTCGGCAGTTATATCGATTGTCATTGCGCTGCTGGGTATCATCGGCCTCAAGACGCTCCCTATTGAACAATATCCAGACATTGCACCGCCGACGGTGATGGTGATGACACAGTACTACGGCGCGAGTGCCGAGACGGTTCAGAAAGCCGTGATTGCCCCATTGGAGGAGGCGATCAACGGTGTCGAGAATATGACCTATATGACCTCCACGGCTACCAACACGGGTTCGGCGGAGATATATGTCTATTTCAAGCAAGGTACCGACCCCGATATGGCTGCGGTGAATGTGCAGAACAAAATTTCGTCGGCAACGGCGCAACTGCCCGCAGAAGTCAAGACGGTGGGCGTACAAGCCTTTAAGCGACAAACCAGTATGTTGCAGATTTTCACCGTTTCATCGCCGGATGACTCATACGATGCCAATTTCCTAAGCAACTATATCTATATCAATATCAAGCCCGAACTGCTCCGTATTCAAGGTGTCGGACAGTTGGTAGTCTTGGGCGGAAACTACTCTATGCGTGTATGGATGAAACCCGACGTGATGGCGCAATATAAGTTAGTGCCAAGCGATGTAACGGCAGCACTTGCCGAGCAAAACATCGAGTCGGCAACGGGTACGATAGGTGAACACTCGGCGGAGGCGTACCAATACACGATGAAGTACAAGGGGCGTTTACAGACTCCCGAGGAGTTCGGTAATATCATTATCCGCTCCACCGCCGACGGCGAAGTCTTGCGGCTGAGCGACATTGCCGATATCGAGTTAGGCGAAGAGAGTTACGGCTTCAATGGACGCCAAAACGGGCATCCGGGTATCCAATGTATGGTTTTTCAAACGGCAGGGTCCAATGCCACGGAAGTAAACAACCAGATTGATGCCTTGTTGGCTGATGTGCAAGCGCATGCGCCTAAAGATGTGAAGATTACACAGATGATGTCCACTAACGATTTCCTCTATGCCTCTATCCACAATGTAATAAAGACGCTTATCGAGGCTGTGCTGCTCGTTATTCTTATCGTGCTGCTTTTCCTGCAGGATTGGCGTTCGACGCTTATTCCATTTGTCAGTATCATCGTCTCGCTCATCGGTACGTTTGCTTTTATGGTGATGGCGGGTTTCTCTATCAACCTCATCACGCTCTTTGCCCTCGTGCTGGTCATCGGTACGGTGGTGGACGACTCAATCGTGGTCGTCGAGGCAGTGCACAGCCGTTTCGATGCCGGCTACAAAAACCCGTTCCAGGCCACGGTATATGGTACCAAAGATGTAGCAAGTATCGATGCAATGAAAGGTATCAGTAATGCTGTTATCACTTCTTCACTGGTGTTTATGGCGGTGTTTATTCCTATCAGTTTTATCGGCGGCACCGGCGGTGTCTTCTATCGCCAATTCGGTCTGACGATGGCAGTGGCGGTAGGTATATCCGCACTTAATGCACTCACCACCTGCCCTGCACTCTGTGCGCTGCTATTGCGTCCCAAGGAAACCAACATTAACAACCTCCGCGGCTACAAACGTTGGCGTTTCCGTTTTTCCGAAAAGTGGAACCGGGGCTTTGAGCGGCTCACGGCTTGGTATCAGCGTGGTGCCGCACATTTTGTCAAACATCCGTGGATGTCGTTTGTAACGGCGGCTTTGAGCGTTGTACTTATGGTATTCCTTATGCATAGTACAAAGACGAGTCTTGTGCCGGAAGAGGACCTCGGCACGGTGATGATAAATATCGACACCCCTCCCGGAAGTTCCCTTGCTACCACCGACGGAATTATGCGCGAGATAGAGAACCGCCTGATGACCATCCCTGAGGTAGCAGAACTGAACAGCACAGCGGGCTACGGACTAATCTCCGGTGAGTCGAGTGCGGCGGGTAACATCATTATGAAACTCAAGCCGTGGGACGAACGCCCCCAGAAGGAGCAATCCATCGGTGCAGTAATAGGCAAAGTCTATGCCCTCACTGCCGACATCAAGGATGCCACCGTCTTCGCTATGGCACCGGCACAAATTGCGGGTTATGGCACCGGGAACGCATTGGATATCAACCTTGAAGACAAGGTAGGCGGCGATATGCACCAGTTCTACGACTATGCACAGCAATTTATCGGTGCACTCAACGGGCGCCCCGAAATCAGTATGGCGTTTACTTCTTTCAACCTCAATTTCCCGCAATGGGAGGTGAGTGTCGATGCCGCCAAATGCCAGCGCTCGGGTATCACCGCCAACGAGGTACTCGCCTGCCTGTCGGGCTACTACGGCGGGCAGTATGTCAGCGATTTCAACCGTTTCGGCAAAGTGTACAAGGTACAGATTATGGGCGATCCCAGACAGCGTATGGACGAGCGCAGTCTCGACAACACGTTTGTGCGTCTCCATAGCGGCGAGATGGCACCGCTCTCGCAGTTTGTCTCTCTTCGCCGTGTCTATGGTGCCGACAAACTGACGCGTTTTAACCTCTACAACTCCATTGCGGTCAGTGCGATGCCTGCCGACGGTTATTCGTCGGGCGATGCCATCAAGGCAGTCAAAGAAGTGGCAGCGCAGGTACTTCCTGCACAATATGCGGTTGATTACGGCGGCATTACACGCGAAGAAAGCCAGTCGAGCAACAGCACCACAGCGGTTATTTTCCTTATCTGTATTGTCTTTATCTATCTCATACTCTCGGCGTTGTACGAGTCCTTCCGCCTGCCGTTGGCGATTATTATCGCCGTGCCCGTCGGGTTGATGGGGTCGTTCCTGCTGACCAAGATATGCGGTCTCGAGAACAACATCTACCTTCAAACGGGTGTCATCATGCTTATCGGCTTTTTT
>USNU01000122.1 GCA_900556095.1 uncultured Bacteroidales bacterium
TAATCGTATGACTGGAACAAGGTTTCGAAATGCCGGGCCAGCCGTGAGGCTTCATTTTCGAATCCGGCATTGGCCATGGGTTGCCCACAACACGTTTGGTCTAAAGGGTAATCTACGTCGACTCCCAACCGGCTTAAAATTTTATATGACGCCACTCCGACCTGGGGGTATATGGCATTGATGTAGCAAGGGATAAATAAACCGACTTTCATATTTTGGGTTGTTTTGAATTTGGTACAATATTAGTGTTTGGTCCGTATGCCTGCTGGTATGCGTTGGCCAATAGCTGCAAAGTTATAAAAAAGCATGGTTCTATTCTATTATTCGTGCTGCCTTTTGATTCGTAAACCATTAATTTTTGGCTGTTTTCTTTCGTATTCTCTCAAAAAGTAGTAATTTTACGTGCTTTTTGGCAAGTGGTATTTATAATAGTAACAGATATAAATAATGTTAGACCAAGACAGAATAATAAAGGTGAACATTGAAACCGAGATGCGTAAATCGTATATCGACTATTCAATGTCCGTAATTGTATCCCGTGCTTTGCCTGATGTGCGCGACGGATTTAAACCTGTGCATCGTCGCATTCTCTATGGAATGAGGGAACTGGGTAATACGCACGACAAACCATATAAAAAATGTGCCCGTATCGTAGGAGAAGTGTTGGGTAAGTATCATCCGCATGGAGATTCTTCCGTTTATGGTGCATTAGTGCGTATGGCACAAGAATGGAGCATGCGTTATACGTTGGTGGACGGTCAGGGTAACTTCGGTTCGGAGGATGGTGATAGCCCTGCGGCTATGCGTTATACCGAAGCGCGACTGAGCAAGTTGGCAGAGGAGATGCTCCGCGACATTGAGAAAGATACGGTGGATATGCAGAACAACTTTGATGATACGCTCAAAGAGCCTGTTGTGCTGCCTTGCCGTTTCCCGAACTTGCTCGTGAATGGTGCCAGCGGTATCGCTGTAGGTATGGCAACGAATATGCCTACCCATAACCTCGGCGAGGTCATTGACGGCTGCGTGGCATACATCCGCAATATTGAAGACCGTCTGCAAAACCCGGAAGTTGAGGAGATTACAGTAACCGAATTAATGGAGTATATCAAGGCTCCGGATTTTCCGACCGGCGGTACCATCTACGGCTATCAGGGAGTAAAAGATGCTTTCGAGACTGGTCGCGGGCGTATTGTTATCCGCTCCAACGCAGATATCGAGACAGAAGATAACGGCCGCGAGAAAATTATTATCACGGAGTTGCCTTATGGCGTGGTAAAAGCAGACTTGGTGAAGAATATTGCCGAGTTGGTAAGCGATAAGAAGATTGAGGGTATTTCCGAGATTAGCGACCAATCGAAACGCGATATCCGTATCGTGATTGACATCAAACGCGATGCTAATGCACAGGTGGTACTCAATAAATTATATAAGTTTACCGCCCTGCAATCGAGTTTTGCCGTGAACAATATCGCCCTTGTAAAAGGACGTCCTATGTTGCTGAATCTCAAACAGTTGGTAAGTTGCTTTATTGAGCATAGAATGGAAGTGGTAACACGCCGTACACGCTACGAACTGAAGAAAGCCGAGGAACGCGCCCATATCTTGGAAGGGTTGATTATTGCGGTGGATAACATCGACGAGGTGGTGCGTATCATCCGCGCCAGCCGTACCCCGGCAGAGGCACAAAGCAACCTTGAGCAGCGTTTTAGCCTCGACAACCTGCAGTCGAAAGCCATCGTGGATATGCGTCTGAGCGCGCTGACCGGACTGAAAATAGACGAGTTGAAAGCCGAGTATGCCGAGTTGGAAAAACTGATTCAACACCTCAACGACCTGCTCAACAGCGAGACTTTGCGCTATGAACTCATCAAAGATGAACTGAACGAAATCAAGGGCAAGTATGCCGATGAACGGCGTACTAAGATCGTGAAGATGGCTACCGAGTTCAACCCCGAAGATATGTACGCTGATGACGATATGGTGATTACCATTTCGCACCTCGGATATATCAAACGTACTCCGTTGGCAGATTTCCGCTCGCAGGCTCGCGGTGGCATCGGTTCGAAAGCTTCTTCATCGCGCGACGAGGACTTTATCGAGTATGTACACCAGGCTTCGATGCACTCGACAATGATGTTCTTCACTGAGATGGGACGCCTCTATTGGCTCAAAGTCTATGAGATTCCGGAGGGCAACAAACAATCGAAAGGTCGCGCTATCCAGAATATGATCAACCTGCAGAAAGGCGACAAAGTGCGTGCTTTCATCAATGTGAAAGGGCTGAACGACCAAGAGTATGTGGAGAAACACTACCTAATCTTCGCCACCAAGAACGGTTTGATGAAGAAAACTACCTTGGAAGCATACAGCCACCCGCGTGCCAATGGTATCATCGCCCTCGGTCTGCGCGAAGGCGACCAACTCATCGGCGTAACTCTGACCGATGGCGAGAGCGAGATGCTTATCGCTTCGCACAATGGTAAGGTAGTTCGCTTCAACGAATCGACCGTCCGCCCGATGGGACGTAACGCTAGCGGTGTGCGTGCAATCAAATTGGACGAGGATGGCGTAGATAGTGCAGTTGGCATGATTTGTGTTGAGAAAGGCAGTAACAAAACGGTATTGGTTATCTCCGAAAAGGGCTTTGGCAAGCGTACTGTCCTCGATGACGAAAATGGCGAACCAATCTACCGTGTTACCAACCGTGGAGGCAAGGGCGTGAAGACGATGAACCTGACCGATAAGACCGGCTTACTCATTGGTATTGACGCAGTTACGGACGATGATGACTTGATGCTCATCACCAAATCGGGTACCGCTATCCGTATGGCCATCGACACTATTCGCGTCATGGGACGTGCTACACAGGGCGTGAAACTTATCGAACTGCAGAAACGTAACGACACGCTGATGTTTGGGTGCATTGTTCCTAAAGAGGAGGAAGAACCCGAAACTGCAGAAAACACAGAAACACAAGAAATTAACAACGAAAACGCAGAATAACAATGAAAAAAACGTTATTTTTAGCAGCCTTGGTGCTCATGAGTGCAGGCTGCTTCGCACAGAAAGCCAACATTAAGAAGGCTAAAAACTTGGCTCTGCAGGAGACTCCTGATTTCTCGGGGGCACGTGCTGCCATCAATGAGGCACTCCAAAACCCCGAAACGGAAAATGTACCGGAGGCTTGGTATGTAGCCGGATTGATTGGTTATCAGGAAAATAGTGCCGAAAATATGCAGCAAATGCTCGGTCAGAATTACGATGCCGAGAAAGCCGGTCGTGCTGTAATGGAGAGTTTCGACTATTGGGTGAAGGCAGAGAAATTGGCTTCCGCTACCGTTCTCGACAAGAAAGGCCGTGAGGTGATGGCTGACAAAAAGACTTTTGCCAACGTACAAAAGAAAATGCTGGAGTACTACAAGAATCAAGACCTTGTGAAGTATGGTGTATATCTGAATGAGCAACGCGACTACCGCACTGCGTATGAGGCATTCCAAAAGCACCTTTCTATTCCTGACATGAAAATGATGCAGGACGAGAAACTGCAGAAGGAAATGCCGCGTGATACTATCTATGAGCAGTATAAATACTATGAGGCTATTTTCGCTATCCAAGCAGAGATGCACCCCGAGGCTATCGCTATCCTCGAGCAGATGAAAGACGGTGAGTATGAGGCAGTTACGATAAATCAGTTCCTCTATCAGGAGTATGTTACGCTGAAAGATACTGCCAATTTTGTGCGCGTGCTGCAAGATGCAGTAGTACGTTTCCCCCAAGAACCGTGGTTCCTCCAGAACTTGATTAACTATTACATCTTCTCCGGCCATGAGAAAGAGGCGATTGCTTACCTCGAACAGGCTATTGAGCGCGAGCCGAATGTAGCGCAATACCACCTCATAAAGGGTAACCTCGACGAGAATCAGAAGAACTACGATGCGGCTCTGGCTGATTTCGACCGCGCTTTGGTACTCGATCCGACTATGGCGGATGCCGAAGCCGGCAAGGGACGTGTGTTCTACAACCAAGGTGTAAAAATGAACGAGGACGCAGCCTATATCACTGATAATAAAGAGTACAAGAAAGCACTTGAGGCAATGAACGAGATGTTCCGCAAGTCGTTGCCCTACTTTGAGAAGGCGCACGAACTGGCCCCTGACAACCGTGACTATATGATTACGCTTCGTACACTCTATTACCGTTTTGGTATGGATGCAGAGTACCAGGCAATGAATGACAAAATCAATAACTAAATAACATTTGCAGCAGAATATGGTTCCTCGCAAGGGAACCATATTCTTAATTTTATGTATAGGTATTTCTCCCTGTTCTTTCCCTGATCTTACCCTGTGGATACCTTTCTTGGTTATGCATTGTGCATTAGAAAGTCAGCAGGATATAAGGTGTATAAGTTGAGAATTGAAGAAAAGAATACCATACAATGTATGTTAATTCTTAATGCTTGATTGACTCTTGGGACGCATACTTGCTATAGATTTTGGTAAGAAACGTACCGGATTGGCTGTTACGGATGCCCTCCGCATAACGGCTAATCCGTTGCTTACTATAGATACGAAGGACTTGCTTGCGTGGTTGCAGAACTACTTCGTCGCCGAACAGGTGGATATAGTGGTTATAGGACACCCCACGCAGATGAACGGACAGGAGTCGGAGTCGATGAACTATATCCGTCCGTTTATGGATACGTTTCGCAAGACTTTTCCGGCGATGCCGTTGGTGCAGTTCGATGAGCGTTTCACTTCCGTATTGGCGCACCAAGCGATGATAGCAGGCGGCATGAAAAAGAAAGACCGCCAAAACAAAGCCGTCGTGGACAAGTTGGCGGCTTGTATTATTTTGGAAGGATATTTGGAGTCGTTGTCGTAACTGCCTCCAATTATATAGTATTAAATTGTAAAATTGTAAAAATGATTCTGCCTATTTATTTATATGGACAACCCGTGTTGCGCAAAGCCACAGATGAGATAGAACCGGGTGATTTTGATTTGAAACAGTTGGTTGCTGATATGCAGGAGACCCTCACTGCTGCCGAAGGTTGCGGTTTGG
>USNU01000123.1 GCA_900556095.1 uncultured Bacteroidales bacterium
TGCGCAAACGGTAGCCATAGAAGACGAGCCATTGGACTCCAAAATATCCGAAACTACGCGTACGCAGTATGGGAAATCGGCAGGAATCATGTTCTTGAGCGCACGGCATGCGAGGTTTCCATGACCAATCTCGCGGCGACCTACACCACGTTGTGCTTTTGCCTCACCGGTTGCGAAAGGCGGGAAATTGTAGTGGAGCAAGAAACGGTCGGTACCTTGAACCAAAGCCTCGTCCACAATCTTCTAATCGCGGCTGGGACCGAGCGTAACGGTAGCCAAAGCCTGGGTCTCACCACGGGTGAAGATAGACGAACCGTGAGGACCGGGCAGCGGACTTACTTCGCACCAGATAGGGCGGATATCGGTTGTCTGACGACCGTCGAGACGCTTGCCCTCATCGAGAACAGCGCGGCGCATAGCCTCTTTCTCCACATCGTGGTAGTAGCGGTCCACCATAGCGGCAATCTCCTCAATATCAATGCCTAATGCTTCAGCACGCTGAGCCATATAGTCTGCCTTGTCGGTCTTGAAATCATCGCAAATCTGCGAGAACATTGCCTCGCGGTGATGTTTGTCGGTATCGGCAGAGGTGGCTTGTGCATACGCGCGTGCGTAACTATAGTCGTGTACAGCCTGTTTCAGTTCATCATCGTTTACCTCGTGGCAGTACTCGCGCTTGGTCTCTTTGCCATACGCTTTCATCATCTCGTTGAGAGCCAAACACTGCGGTTTGATAGCCTCGTGCGCAGCCTTGATAGCCTCAAGCATCACAGCCTCCGGCACTTCTTTCATCTCACCCTCGACCATCATGATGTTGTCGTAGGTGGCAGCCACCATCAATTCGAGGTCAGCCTGCTCACATTGCTCAAAGGTCGGGTTGATAACCATCTCACCGTTTACGCGTGCCACACGCACCTCCGAAACAGGACCCTCAAACGGTATGTCCGAGCAAGCCAGAGCAGCACCGGCAGCCAGACCGGCAATCGACTCCGGCATATCTACGCCGTCAGCCGAATACATCGTTACATTAACAAATGTCTCTGCGTGATAGTTGGCAGGGAACAATGGGCGCAAGGCACGGTCAATCAGGCGGGCAATCAGGATTTCGTAGTCCGACGCCTTGCCTTCACGACGGGTGAACCCTCCCGGGAAACGACCTGCACTGGCAAATTTCTCTTTGTACTCCACGGTCAGCGGCATAAAATCCGTACCGGGAACAGCGTCTTTCGCGCTGCATACTGTGGCAAGCACCATTGTGTTGCCGATAGTCGCCATCACTGCACCGTCTGCCTGCTTGGCAAGTTTGCCGGTCTCCAGCGTAATCACACGACCATCAGGGAGAGCAATCTCCTTTCTTACAATATTCATGTAGTGTTTAATAATTGTTTTGAGGCACCGTTTGCGCCTCGTTGATTAGATGTGGAGCACCATTTATGCCCCGTTATTTTTTACGACCACTCAAAGTCGCTACAAAGGTACTACTTTTTTATGGAATACGCAAGAGCAATTAACGATTTCCAATTAACAATTAATAATTTTAATATGCAATCCACCATGTACTGTCCATCCAATCCGCCCAATCCACCCAATTTGTCTTATTAGTCTTATTTGTCTTATTAGCCCAATTTATTAGCCCTCTATTAGCCCTCGTTGTGCCTAAAACTACGATACATATACGAAGGATATACGAGAGATACACGAAGGATAATGCTGTTTTTGGGCGATTTTTTGCAAGGCGATAGGCATAGTGAGATGTGTTTGGGTAAACGGACGGCTATGCCGTATTATCATTGATTAACCGTAAAAACCATACCACTCGTAATATATCGAACTGACGTTTATATACACAACGGGCTGCCCAAATTTCTTGAGCAGCCCATCATTACAAATTACAAATTACAAATTAACCTCCACTCCCATCGTGCTATAGGTCTTGTCGCCCCGCAGGATAAGCACCTGCCCATTGCGGATAACCTTTTGTGCAGTTGTTTCCGTTGCGGCATTATCCACAGAGGTAGCAACACCGGTGGTATTGAACTCGCCCGTGTAGGTCTGCAAGGTGGCATTGGTCGCGTCTTTCACAGTCATACCAAATGTGTAGTGGGTGGATTCGCTCAAGCCCGTAACCGTGAAGCGGAAGCCTGCCCCCGTCTGTTCGGCAGCACGATGTGTCTGTCCGTTGCGTGCAGGCGCAAAAGCAATGCTCGTCAGTTGTCCGTTGGCGTTGAAAATCAACGTGCAGAACACTTCGCCGTCTTTGCGAATCTCCAAGTTGTAGGTGGCTGCCGACTCATCCGCCCGCCATACAAACACCGCCTCGTTGTCCGAGGGCGTTACCGTAACCGTTCCGTCGGTGGTGGTATTCTCCGCACCGATACATTGGATATACTTGAACGACCCGAATACCGCATCCATCTGATAATCACGCAGATTGTCGCACGGCACGTGCAAATATACATTGTAGTTCGCAAACGATGTATTGTCTGCCACAGGTGGTTCCACCGCATACGAATAGATGTCGTACAACTTACGGCACCCCGCAAACGCATTGGCACCAATAGAAGTCAGCGTACTCGGCAGTTCTATCTTGCCTACTTTCACAAAGCCGTTAAACGCATTATTGCCGATACCGGTAATACCCCGCTCCAAAATAACAACGTCAGTTGTATCGCGGAATAGCAGCCACGGCATATCGTTTTCGTTGTAATCATACATATTGCCCGTTCCCGAAATAGTAAGCGTATGCCCCGCATACTTCCAATAAAGATTATCGCCGCATTGTCCCGAGAAGGTTTGTGCAAACTCCGCCGTAAACGTAGTATCGCACGTCAGCACAATTTCACGTGGATTGTCTGTGTTACCATCTGACCATTGGGTGAAATGGTAGCCCACATTCGGATAGGCAGTAAGCGACACTTGGTCTAAATACTCTGCTTGATAGGGAGCAGATACATAGCCTTGTATATCATTCGCTGATTGTGCTGTAATAGTGTACGTATTCTTCTTAAACACAGCACTATACGTAGCGTCGCTCAACACTTGTACCGTGCGCGGATTGTCGGTATTCCAATCTGCCCAATATCCTTCCATATCCGTCCAACGGGCAAAGTGGTAGCCATAGTTGGCAGTGGCTGTGAGGGTTACTTCGCTGAGATAGTCAGCTGTGGTTCCACCGCTCACACTACCTCGTTCCGCGTCATTGACCTCTGTGGAAATGGTATATTGGTTGTACGCAAACTCGGCAGTGAAAGTCGCATCTTTTGTAACCGTAACCAATCGCGGATTGTCGGTATTTCCATCGCTCCAACGCACAAAATGGCGATGTTCGTTTTCGGGTATAGCAGAGACATTTATTTGTTGTCCCGAATTACACTTAATCACATTGGCACTTTCGCAACCATCGGCGTAAAGCGTGAGTGTGAGATAGTTGGCGGCATGGCACCAACCTACTATTGATAATGCAATAGCACTTAAAAATAGTTTTGTTTTCATTGTAAAAGTTGTTTATTCCATTTGTATTTTTTTATTTACGTTAAAAGTTTCCAAACGTTGCAAAAAGTTTCTGCCGGTTGTGCCGGTTAGCCTGCTCCGCAGGCGCACCACCGACAGAAACTTTTTGCGTGTGTGGCGTGTTCTTTGCCGGTGTGAGAGGGTTCTACTGCTACGGGCAGACAGGGCGGACAGACTGACCGCGGTAGCGATAGTAGTAGCTCCTGCTCACGATGCCCGAACTGAAGTCGAGGTACCACGCGTAGTTCGGGCCGTACCCGCAGAGCGACGAAGACCAATAGTAGCTGTAGATGCCGACAAGGCCGAGACCAGTGACGTCGCGACAGCCAGCAGCGGGAATAAAAATGGAGTTGCTGTTCGTTTTGCTTGCTACTTGGTAGCCATTGATGCCGTTTTGTGTGGTCCAAGTCCATGTGCAGTTGGACTGTAGTTCATCCCACTCGGCATAGGTCGGCATACGCCAACTACCACCCCAATTCACGTGAGCGGCATCGTCTTCGGGGTCCAAAGTGGTCTTGTTGTCGGTAAAGCCCTTGTCGCCGTAACTTGCTTTGTTGCAGTACTTGGTGAATTTGTTACCATTGGCGTACTTGTAAGTAATCCAAGAATAGTCTTCTTTGGGCAAGACTTCTCCCCACGCATAGTAGTTGCCGTAGTCTTCAGGTTTATCGGCACCCACATTGCACGATGCCCATTTCATCCCGCTTGGCAGACCGAGGTCAACGGCTTGCACGTCAGCAGGGGCGGGCACATAGCCACCCTTATACCCATTCCAACTACAATTGTCATATACATTGTAGTTCCATACATCATCCGCCCACGCAGACACTCCCACCAGCAGGGCGATACTCAATGAGATAATTTTTGTTTTCATAATAAATTGATTTAACTTGTCTCCACTTTGTTATTCGGCTATTGACATTCTCCGTTTTTGTTATTATTTATTCACATATAAGCACACAAAAAACGCGGACTTCTGTTAGTAAATCCGCCATTGTGGTCCTGAGAAAACCGTGTCATCGAAAATACATGCAGAAACCCACGCGTGTACATCGTATATGCGCATACCTACGACAGGTACACGCAAGTGTGGATACACCCATGAGCATCTACTAAAGTCTTGCTATCGAATGACTTGTTGAAATTTCTCAGGTTTCAATGGTCGATTTGCAAGCGTTAGTAAACGCCGTCGCGTTCGGCGACGCGCGTTCACCAAACTCGCACACTGACAGATGGCTATGCCATCATTAAAGTGCTCGTTGGTTCCACCACAACCTTGCAGGTTGCGTTGGGAACCCCGAAGATTTTGCCAAACGCATTATTATGTCCACAAAGCCCACCCAACCGCTTTCTCTGTTCACCGCTGTGTACGTCATCGAAAGCCACCGCGTGGGTCTTTGCATTTGCTGACCATTTTTATCGTCCGTCAGCAGGGACGAGTATTAATTTACAACATCAGTTCGACATAAGATACTTATGGCGAATAATTTTTGCTGATAATTGCTATTGGTTGCTATTCTCTTGTATATTTGTCTA
>USNU01000124.1 GCA_900556095.1 uncultured Bacteroidales bacterium
TGAGAAATCTCCATCAAGTGGTCATCGACGATGTTTGCCAAGTGATAGGTAGGCAGGTCATCGGCTGACTTGTATAGCACTTTGTCGTCCAAGATATTCGAGTTGATAACCACCTCGCCGCGAATTAGGTCATGAACGTGTATGTCCTCGTTGGGCTCTACTAAAAAACGCACCACATACTTTTCCCCACGGGCAATACGTGCGTCCACCTCCTCTTTGGCGAGTGTGAGCGAATTCACCATCTGCGTGCGTGTGCGTGCGTCATATTGAAAGTTAGGTATCTCCCCACGCTTGGCGTCCAACTCTTCGGGAGTGTCAAATGCAATGTAAGCATGCCCCGAATCGAGCAGTTGTTTCACATACTGATGATAAATCTCGCGGCGCTCGCTCTGACGATACGGACCATGCGCGCCCTTTCCATTGGGCGCATCTTTGCAGATTCCTTCGTCTATCTTGATACCGAGCCAATCAAGTGCCTCGATGATATATTCCTCTGCCCCGGGTACGAAACGTGTGGAGTCGGTATCTTCTATACGAAGCAACATCTCCCCCCCGTGCTGACGCGCAAAAAGGTAGTTGTACAAAGCGGTACGCACACCGCCGATATGCAATGCCCCCGTAGGACTGGGAGCGAAACGAACACGAACCATAAAGAAAGAATAATTTGTAAATTAGCCCGCAAAGTTACGATAATTTTCTGATATGCACAATTCCTTTCTGAATTTCGGTTATTTTCACTGAGCATATACCTGTGTCGGGGAAAGAAAGACGGCAAGGAGAAAATCACCCCGCCTCCTCGGATCTGCAACATCAAAGCCTAATCATAAATAAGGATATATCTTACCGATAATTGGGGATTGCCGGGACCGGGATAGTGGTGTACCTTTGTACAAATTTGCAATAATACGCTGCTATGGTGTGTGATGAGGTCGGATAGATATTGGTAGAGGTTGTTATTGCAAAGACGGAGGTGTTAAAAATACAATCATATTCATTAATAAAAACCTATTTTCCTATGAGAAGAAACAAACTCTTTTTGTTGTTGTCCGCAGGATTTTTAGCCTTTGGAATGAGTGCGCAGACTACTGTGCTGCCTTATTCCTCAGGTTTCGAAGTTGCTTCCGACAACGTACAATGGCAATTTTCGGAAGGAAATACCGTCAATCGCTGGTATATTGGCGGTGCCGCTCCGAAAGATGGAACCAATGCATTGTATATCAGCAATGACAATGGTGAGAATAACACGTACAGCAATCGCGACTACACCACGGCGTTTGCCTGGCGCACGTTTCAGTTCGATGCGTGGGATTATATCATAAGTTTCGATTGGAAAGCCACGGGCGAAAGCCGCTACGACTTGATGCAGGTGTTGGTGCTGCCTGCCGATGTCAGCCTGACGGGGGCGAACCAGAATAGGGTGGATTTAGGAACTTTAACCGGTTTTGATGTAAATACATCAGCGGATAATTTTACTCAAGCGGGCTATATCCGTCTCCAAAGCGGTCAACCGAGCAAGCCAAGTTACCCGTGGATGTTCAACCAGACTACCTCGTGGCAAAGTGAGTCCGTTGAAATCAGTATCCCCACAAAAGGCGACTATAACCTGGTTTTTGTCTGGCAGAACGATAACGGTCGCGGTGATAACCCGCCTGCTGCCATAGATAATCTGTCAATTAGCAGGAAGGCCTGTACCAATATGCAAGATTTGAATATCACCGGCATAACCGCTTCCTCGGCAACGCTCTCTTGGGCGACTCTCGAGGACGTAGTCGGCTACGACTATATCGTGGCACCTGCTACGGAGACCATCGCTGACGCACAGGCACAGCGCACTACCGCCACATCGGTACATATCAGCCAACTGCTGCCGAATACTACCTACATTGCATACGTGCGTGCTGTGTGCGGAGAGGGGGTAGGTGCATGGAAACAAGCATCGTTCCATACCGATTGTGTGGAGCAGACTATTCCCTACACGGAGAATTTCGACGGCAGCCTGCCTAAGGGCAATGATGTGATGCCCTATTGCTGGCATAGGGTGGCATATAATAGTAAATATCCGTATGTGTTTGTAGATGAAGATAATATGAATTTGGCGCATAGTGGGAGCAACTTCCTCTATTTCTACGGAGGAAATACCGCTTCGGAGCAGTATGCCGTTTTGCCTGCCACTACAGAGAACGCCAACCGCCTGATGCTTTCATTCTATTATAAAAACAGGGACGCGGGTGCAAAATATGGCAAAGTAATAGTGGGCGTGATGAGCGATTATACCGATGTAAGTACGTTTGTGGGGGTGGATACGTTCCCGATAAGCACAACCTACACCTTGGCAAAATCGTATTTGAACAACGTCCCGGATACGCACAACTATGTAGCGATAAAGTACGCTGCGGGGACTGCGGAAAACGGTTCGTATGTCTACATTGATGATGTGGAATTGAAGCCTATGCCTACCTGTATTCCGGCGAAAGCCATGCATATAGACCATATCACTACCACGAGTGCTGACCTCGTGTGGCAGGCGGGTAAAGAGGAAACCGCTTGGTTGGTACGCTATGCCGAATCGGGCAGCACCGATACCATAACCACACGTATATCCGGTACATCGGCATTGACTATCACAGGTTTGGTGCATTCGACACTTTATACCTATTGGGTGAGCATACAGTCGGATTGCGGCGATGGCGATATGGCAGAACCCGTAGAAACCACGCTCTCCTTTGCCACTGAGTGTGCGCCGTTCCAAACACAGCGCGACTCTATCCTGTTCGGTTTCGAGCCCTACAGCACGGGACAATCCTTCGAGGATATTCCTTGCTGGGATACTTTCAAAGGGGTGGGCAACTCGTCCTATAGATGGAAAGTACAGTCCGGTACCGCACATTCCGGAAGTATGTACGCGCTCATCAGCAATCAGAACGACACAACGAAATCGGTGGTGCTGGTAACGCCGCAGGTAGAGATACCCGAGGGCTCGGAACTGAGTTTCTACAGCTGCAGCGGCTATGCCTCCACCTCTACCCGCAACGACCGCCTGGTGGTGTATGTGAATAATGTGCCTGCTTTGGAGGGTGCCACCCGTTTGGGCGAAGTGTGTGACCTAAACAATACATACCGTTTCTCGCGTTTCAGTCTGCCCGTCCGCGGCAAACAATATATCCTTATTGAGGCATACAACTACGGTTCGATTCATGTGGACGACATCCTTGTCTCTCCGGAACCCGCCTGCTTGCCGCCGACCAATCTGCGGGTGTATGCCACCAATGCGCATAGTACCACTATTGCGTGGAACCCGGGGAAGAACGAAACGCAATGGCTGATAAGTGTGGACAACCATAAGGATATCTATATAGAGGATGAACCGGTGGAAGGCACGCCGTTCTATACCCTTGAGGATTTGCCCTCTTCTACCAAAGATACCATCTATGTCAAGGTGCAATCGATGTGCGATGAGAGTTCCTTGTCGGAAACGGCAGAGGCATCCCTTGTCTTTACAACGGCGTGCGGACCTGCGGACTATGCTGCGGCACAGGCGGGCGACACGCTGCTTGCTTGTGGCTTCGAGATAGGCGATGACGAATCGTTTGTCAGCGGTTGGGACTCGGTGGCGCACAACTGCTGGACGAACCGCCAAATCGGCTATACAGGCTATTATGCCCCTGCTTCTCCCATTATTTGGACGGTTAAAACCTCCAATGCACACACCGGCGAACAGGCATTGGCATTGCCGTCCAATAGTTCCTATCAGCCGATTACCATCCTTGCTCTCCCGGGTATGGTGCTTGCTGACGGGATGGAATTGGAACTGGCTTTCTGGAGCAAGAAAGGGCAGGCCTATTATGGCAAAACGCTTGATAGTATCGAGGTTTATCTCAATAACGCACCCGCAATGGCAGGGGCTACTCGAATCGGTACTACAGGGCTCATCGGGGAGGAATATACGGAATATACGTTCAGCCCCATTTCGGCACTTGCCGGTTTGAACTATCTCATCCTTCGCTGTGAACATCCGAGCGGCTATGCCGACCTCTATATCGATGACATCGCTGTGCGTGTTCTGCCCGACTGCCGCAAGGTGCGGAATGTGGAGATAGACAACATCACCACCCATACGGCTACGCTGCAATGGACACCCGGTAACCATGAAACGGCTTGGCAGGTAATCGTCATCAACGGTGCGGATACCCTCATCAATACTCGTGCTAACCAGACATCGGTAACGATGTCCTCACTGCAATCTGGTACGAAATACACCCTTGATGTTACTATCAAAGCCGTTTGCGACAATGTCGGAGCCGTTGAGTTTTATCACGCTGCGCATACGTTCCAAACCGAATGTGAAGCCATTGCCGACTACCCGTGGAGCGAGACCTTTGAAGATATTCCTTCCGGTGGTGACATCTTCGAAGTACCCCTGTGCTGGAATATTCTCGGGGCTAATCGGGGCGGCAATACCTCCGTTTTTGTTACCGGTTCTATCGCTGCACACGAGGGTACAAAGGGGCTTACGCTCAAAACAACAGACGCATACGATGCTGTGGCTTTCGCTATCCTTCCGCAGGTCGAAACAGGGAATGAACTGGTATTCTACTACAAGAGCAATTATAGTAAGAAACCGCTCGAAGTGGGCTATCTCACCGATCCCGCCGACTCCACTACCTGGCATCGTATAGCCGAGTACAAAGGAACCACTACCTGGACGCGCGTTATCCTTACACTCGCGTGCGAGGAGAATGTCGGACAACCGTACTACGGTTTCCGATATGCGCCTAACTATCAGTACTCCAGCCAGGTATATATCGATGATGTAACCGTGCATGCACCTTCGCCGTGTGCTTATCCGCGCGATTTGCATACCATTGATTCGCTTGCTACGCCGAATAGTGTCACTGTGGCTTGGGCGGGCAGCGCAGACAACGGATATACGGTAACGTTCTGTGGTGAGGATACCGTCACCTTACAGACAACCGACACTTTCTGCGTCTTGGACGGACTGCAACCCGCCACGCGTTATACCTATACGGTCAAGGT
>USNU01000125.1 GCA_900556095.1 uncultured Bacteroidales bacterium
CCGGTCCTGCCAGCGTGGGCGACTATCGCTATACAAGCAATGCTATGGCTATCACTTCTGCCGAAAACGGTATGGCATTGGCAGAAGACAAAGATGGTAAGTCGGTATTCGAATTGCAAGACGAAGTGCTGCTCAATGGCATTCGTGTGGCAACCGGTCCGCAAGTAAATGCCAGCCTCAAACTATCGTTCTTCCACCCGAAGATGTGGTTTGCCGATGTAACGGTTAGTTACTACGACTGGAATTTCCTCGACGTGGCTCCGTCGCGCCGTATGAAAGGACTCTACACGGGTGTACGTGCCGACGGCACACCTGTAAACGGTTGGTATGGAGACAGTTATGCCAACGCCATTGAGACTACTGACGGTAAAGCCGCTGTTGTAACAGGCGACGGTTCATTCCCCGCTAATGCGGTATTGGACGCCAATGGGGTACCCGTACTGCGCTATCCGTACAATATCCTCTCTATGCAAGAGTCGTTGGCAGCCACCAACCCGCTCAACCGCTTCATCATTGATGCCAGCGTGGGTAAACTGATTTATCTGAAGAACCGTCAGTCGTTGTCTGTCAACCTGTCTGTTACCAATCTTACCAACAACACCCACTTCAAGACGGGCGGCTACCAGCAGGCACGTCTCCCGCGCTACACGCGCCAAGGTGTGGGCGATAACGAGAACTCAGTTATCTCGCCTAATGCGTGGAAATTCCCGAGCAAGTATTACTACGCATGGGGCATGAACTTCTTCTTGAGTGTAACCTATAAATTCTAATCAGTATGCAACGTAAAATCTATTATATAGCCGCTCTGTTTGCCGCTACGGCAACTGCCCTATTCACCTCTTGCGAACCGCGTGCCATAACCGAAGATGATGTATTCATCAAGAGCACGAATGTGGATAGTATTATTCGCTTGCGCGATGCAGAATATCATCTCTACACACTCAATGAGTTTGTGGACACCTATATGACCGAACAAGGTAATTTCTGGAGCGATACATCGCAATATCGTACCCGTGCTACCAATGGGGATGGTATCTACCTATTCTCGCTTGATACCCTGCCTACCCACGGTGCCGGTATCTATATCCGCGGACGTGTTACAACCGATGACTACGGAGGCAATTTTTATAAGTCGTTGGTTATCCAACAAGTGATTGACGGCAAACAGCAGAACTTGCGTGTGTCAGTAGATCTCGGTTCGGTAGGCGGTATGTACCAACTCGGACAGGAGATACTCATCCGTTGCAATGGTCTGTGCATCGGACGGTATGGTGACCAACCGCAACTCTGTGTACCGGCGTACAACAACAATATCTATGCACAAAACGCTACGCAGAAAGTAGGTTGGGCTCCCGGGCGTATTCCGAATGCCTTTTTCCGCAATGCGGTAACATTGCTTGGTGTACCCGACCAATCAAAACTGCAGTACGACACCATCACTATTGCCGACTTCATCAATCTCAACGATGAGAAACAAATGCGGACAATGGACGGACGTTTGGTTGTACTCAAAAACGTGTGGTTTACGGGGAAATACGAGAACCAAGGCACACTGACCGACTGCACCACTGGCGACCCGGAAACGGATAGTTATGCCAATGTCTTTGCTCCGACAACCAACAACATCGGTTTTCCGCAAAGCCGTGTTATCTCCGACGGGACCAATGAGACCCTTGTCGGCAGTTCGGAATATAGCAAATTCTCCCATTTCTATATTCCCGGTGCTAACGCTTCGGGTATAGCCGATTGCGTAAAATACAAGGGTACCATTACCGGTATTCTCGGTCAATTCCGCGATAACGCACGCTATGCGCATGACAAATACGATTGGTCGATTACCCCACGTAACATCAACATCGGCAACAGCAACCCGCTGAACGATATTGTGATGTTCAACACTGAGACCGGCGAAGAGTGGATACCCAAAGAGGACACCGCTCCGAAAGAGGAAACTACTCCTGCCAAGTAAAAACAAAAGAAATCGGGACAAAGAGCAATGAACTAAACAATATGGGTTCTTTGTCCCGGTTTTATTCTTTCTCCATTGTACCTTATTTTTGTTCCAACGAAATGAATTGGCTCGATGCCTTACTCCTTTTGCCGTTGCTCATCGGACTCATCAGAGGTCTGATGCGTGGACTGATAACCGAACTCATTGCCATATTGGCAGTGGTGATAGGCGTGGTGGGTGCACGTTTGTGGGGGGCGCGTTTCTCTGCGTGGCTATTGCTGCAAACCGAATGGCCTGCAGATGTGTGCGATGTGATTGCCTACGCCCTATTGTTCTTGGGTATCGCTATTGTGCTGAATATCCTCGGTCGCTTGCTCTCGAAACTGCTCCGTGCTATCCATCTCGGTTTTCTCAATCGATTAGGCGGAGGACTATTCGGCATTGCCAAATGGGCGTTGGTAGTCTTGATAGTGGTATTTCTCACCGACCGGATTGACCGTCAATTCGGGTGCTTCGGCAAGACGGAAATCGTAAAATCCTCCGTTCTCTATCACCCCTTTGTGGACGCTTCCAATCATCTGCTCAATGTGGTAACCGAAGCCACAACAAACAATCTGCCAAACTAAATTGTACTCACCTCATCCAATAGAAAACGGGAAGGCCGTCGTATATTTCTCTCTTGGCAGCAATCTCGGCAATCGTGAGCAAAACATCCATAATGCGTTGCAAATGCTTGAGCAACACATAGGGTCTCCTATCCGTCGGTCTGCTTTTTTCTATTCCGAGCCATGGGGATTCCAATCGCCCCATTCGTTTTGCAATATCTGCGCCTCTTTCTTCACTCCAATGTGTCCTTCAGAAGTTCTATGCGCCACACAACAAATAGAGCGCACCCTCGGGCGCACTCACAAATCGCAGCACGGACACTATCATGATCGTCTCATAGACATCGATATGCTGCTCTATATCACTCCGCAGGGACACTCTCTTTCCATTCAAACTCCCGACCTCACTCTCCCCCACCCGCTTATGCATCTCCGCCCGTTTGTTATGACTCCGTTGCTGGAAATCCTGCCTCCACCAACCATAAGTTAATCCATAGTTTCGATTACAGCAAAAAGACGGCAACGAGAGGATAACGAGATCATACCGAGTTGTTAGGATATTGTCTCAATACGCATAGGTCATATACTGCTACTTTGTAGGAATAGTATAGACGCCATTTACCTTGGTTGGTTCTATATGTATGCCCACGTGCGTTTGCTCACCAAACTGTTTTTTCAAGCGGCGTTCGAGGTCGGTAGCGTGTTGATGCGCCACGTACAATGGTGTATCACCGGGCATACGCAGGTGCATCTCAATAGCATAGTGGTTCCCCACGCTACGCGTACGAAGATGGTGCAGTTCTGTCATAGCACTATCTTCGTTAACGATATCGATGATTTGTTTTTCTACTTCATCTGGCAGACTTTTCTCCAAGAACTCCCCTATTGCACCATACACCAATTTTGCCGCCATCACAATGATTAAAATGCTGACTATCAGCGCAGCAATAGGATCAAGAATAGTCCATTTCTGCCCTAATATAATGGCACCGCCGATACCGAGTGCCGTACCGACAGACGAGAACGCATCCGAGCGATGGTGCCATGCATTCGCCACCACGGCATCCGAATGAACCTGTTTGCCTACACGCGCCGTAACCTGATACGTGATTTCTTTTAGCACAATACTTACTATCGCCGCCCAGAAAGCAATCCACCCCGGTTCCGGTAACTGCTCACCGTGCACCACACGCAGAATCTTTTCCACACCATTTGCAGCAATCATACCTCCTACAACCAGCAAGGCCAAACCGATACAGAAAGTGGCCAATGTCTCATACTTGCCATGCCCATAGTCGTGGTCGTGGTCAGCAGGCCGATTGCTGATTTTGATAAACACCAGCACCACGATGTCTGTGAGAAAATCACTGAGCGAATGTACAGCATCGGCAATCATCGCCGCCGAATGTCCCAACACCCCCGCCAAGAACTTAAACGCCAACAACACTACATTCACCACGCTACCCAATATGGTAACACGATAAATCCTCCGCTCCCGCTGCTTGTCCGTTTCTATAATCGTATCTGCCATAAATTAACACTTTAGTCGGTTATTGCTTTCCTATTTGTCCACAAAGATAATACATTTTTATAATATGCACAAGTGGAATACAAAAAAGACCACCCCTTGATGCGAGATAGTCTTTTGAGTATGCCAATTCGTGGCTAAGGCACGAGAACTTATTTGTTTACCTGGAAGCGGGTGTTGCCGGTGGTGAAGAAATCAACGATTTGGTTTGCGGCAGCGATGCCGGCGTTGATGTTTGCTTCTGCGGTTTGAGCACCCATCTTCTTCGGAGTAGCGAAATAACGTCCCTCGAACAAGGTCTTGAACTTCATATCCGCTGCAGGCATGATATCTGTAACGTACTTGAAATCAGCACGGTCTTGCATAAGTTGGATGAGTTCGTCCTCGTTGATAACCTCCTTGCGGGCGGTATTCACCAAGATTGCCCCTTTCGGCATCTGAGACAAAAGGGCGTAGTTGATACTCTGCTTGGTCTCTGCAGTAGCAGGGATATGGAGCGAAACGACGTTGCAGGTCTTGTAGAGTTCTTCGGCAGAATGGAGCGGAGTAACGCCCTCTTTGAGCATAGCCTCATCGGGGCAAAATGCGTCATAAGCATAGATGTCCATACCAAAGCCTTTGGCGATACGCGCTACGTTGCGACCTACGTTACCGAAAGCGTGGATACCGAGTTTTTTACCTTTGAGTTCGGTTCCGCTGGTTCCGTTGTAGAAGTTACGCACAGCCATCACCATAAGTCCGAGAGCCAACTCAGCCACAGCGTTGGAGTTCTGACCCGGTGTATTCATAGCCACAACACCGTGAGCGGTAGCCGCAGCGAGGTCGATATTGTCGAAACCAGCACCTGCGCGAACCACAATCTTGAGTTGCTTGGCAGCGTTGAGCACCTCTGCGTCCACGATGTCGGAACGCACGATGAGGGCATCGGCA